>NZ_JBHXML010000006.1:105793-164523 GCF_042720345.1 Kitasatospora sp. NPDC058478
GCCCCTGTCGGCGGGGGGGCCGGTTGTGCTCCGGGCCGGGGGGGCCCCTCGCGCGGGGGGGCGGCCGCGCGTGGGCCCGGGCGGGGTTACCAGGTGTCGATGCCCATCTTCTTGGCCGCGTCGTGGACGGCCTTGTAGTGGGCGTGGGACATGCCGGACTGCTTGTCCTTTTCGGGCAGGTTCTTGTCCGTCGCGCGGAACTCGTCGCGGGCCTCGGCGAGCAGGCTCGTGCCGTAGGAGACGGGGACGTCCTTGACGCCGTGGGACGGGTGGGTCTTCTCGGCGGTCTTGCTGCCCGCCTTGATCAGGATGTCGCGGGCCTTGTTGAAGTCGTCGGCCTTGACCGTCTTCGGGTTGCTGAGCTGCGCCTGCACCCGGGCCGTCGGCTGGGCCGGCGTGGTGTCTGCGGCCATGGCGGGAGCGGCAGCGGCGACGCCGAGGGCGCCGACGGCGGCGACTGCCACGAGGGCGTTCCGGAGGGTCCTGTTCATGGATATCGATCCCTTCGCAATGTCTAAACATCAGTGCCCGCACCGGACTTGAGGTCCGTGGGAGTGCGAACTCCTCGGCACTACCCCGGCCCTCCTCGGCGGCAAACCGATGGTCGTACGGGGGTGGTTGGGGAGCGGTGGGATCAGGCCGTCTTGTGAATATGGGGTTATCGGACTGCTGGGTTAGTAGGGGCGGAGGGGGCTCAAGGGGACGGCCAGGGCGGGCCGTTCGACGAACGGCCCGCCCTGTGCGGTGGATCAGACGTCGAACTCGCCGGCGCGGATGGCGGAGACGAGGTCGCGCCATTCGGCGGGGGTGAGTTGGGCGATGGCGTCGGGGAGCAGGCTGCTGCGGATGTAGATGGCTTCGGAGGTGACGGCTACCTCCGGGCAGCTCGCACCGTCGCCGCAAGACTCAGGACGCTGCCAGATCAGATCCTTCATTGTGCTGGCCTTCCTAGGTTCGGGCCTGCCGGTCGAAATTGCCGGCACGGATGGCGGAGAGGAGGTTGTGCCATTCGTCGGTGGTGAGTTGGGCGATGGCGTCGGGCCGGAGGTTGCTGCGGACATAGACGGCATCGGAGGTGACGGCCACCTCGGGACAGTTGTTGCCGTCTCCACAAGCCGTGGGGCGTTTCCAGATCAGGTCTTTCATCGTGCGGATTGCCTCTGTTCGGCGCGCTACAGGTCAAACTCTCCGGCGCGGATGGCGGAGGCGAGGTCGCGCCATTCGGTGGGGGTGAGTTGGGCGATGGCGTCGGGCAGAAGAGTGCTGCGGATGTGTACGACATCGGGACCTATGGCCACCTCAGGGCAGGAGTTGCCGTCTGCGCAGGCCTTGGGGCGCTTCCAGTGGAGGGTCTTCATGGCTTAGATCTCTTTCTTGATAAGCCTGATGGCATCACGAGACTGGCTCTCGGTGAGAGACCGCTCGGCCATCGTGTCAATGATGTGGCGGTAGTTCTCCAAGTGCTTCTGCTCATGTAGGAACGCCGGGCCGCCAACTGCGTCGAGCTGGACGGTGTCCAGGCGGGGAACTGGCCCCTTCGCGTAGAAGATGCCTTGGCCAGCACCAATGAACCCATTGGTGCTGAAGGTGATCACGCGAAGCGCCACGTGGGGAAGTTCTGAGTACTCAAGCAGCTTGTCCAGCTGGTTCTTTGCGGCATCGCGGCCACCGAACAGCATGCGCAGGGCGGCTTCGTGAACCAGCGCAGAGTACGGTTGAGCACCTTCGCTCATCAGTAGTGCCGAGCGCTGAAGTCGGTGCTCGACACGTGCTTCGAGGAGCCGAGGCGGAAGCGTCGGGTAGACGTCCTTGAAGATCGCTCTCCCGTACTCCTCTGTCTGCATAGCGCCAGGAATGTGCGAGATCTGATAGGTGAGCATTCCCCTGGCGAAGTACTCCATCTCGGCGATGTTGAGGAAGCCAGGCGGCACGGCCCCTCGGTAGTCCTCCCACCAACCCTTGTGGCGTTCCTCGGCCATGGCCGCGAGCGCTTCCACGAAGGCGTGATCGCCCTCCTCGTAGTCGCAGGCGAGCATGCGTACCCGCTCGGCGCTGATCGGGTACTGCCCCTTCTCGATCTGCGTGATCTTCGGTCGGGCGAATCCGAACAGCGCGGCGGCTTCGGCAGTTGTGCGGCCCGCGCAGTCGCGCATCTTCCGCAGCTCGGTGCCTACTCGTTCCTGCCTGGCTGACGGGGTGGTTCGTGGTGGCATGCCCCCAAGCATCCATCGCGATCCCGCGAAGGGTCCAGCAATCCATCGATCGAGTGAAGAACGGGGTAGAAGTACCGATACATGTACCACCAGCTCTACAGTCGGTGACGCACCGATCACCGAGCCGGGCGTCAGTGGCCCGCTCGGCATTTCCCCTTCACCTCTCCGGGAGATCCCTGTGCGTAACCTCAACTCCCCCTCCCTCACCCTCGCTCGCGACACCCTCCGCGACGGCATGACCCGCGTCGGCTGGTCGTCCTCCTCCATCGCGGACGCCGAGCTCGCCCTCGTCGAACTGATCGTCAACGCCTGGCGTCACGGCGAGACGACCTCCCCCGTCGTCCTCATCCACTTCCTCTCCAACCCCCTCTCCAACACCCTCCGCGTCACCGTCGCGGACCGCTCCTCCGCCCTCCCCGAGCAGCGAACGCCGTGCCCGCTCGCCGAGTCCGGCCGGGGCCTCCAGCTGGTCGCCGGCCTCACCCACCGCTGGGGCGTCGACCCCCTGAAGCTGGGCAAAATCGTTTGGTTCGAGTTGGACGGTGTCGCGTGATCGCCCACCACCCCATCCACCCGGCCGATCCGGCGCTGCGCCACCTCACGGCCCGCCAGATCACCGGACTCATCGTCGAACTCCGGACCGAGGGTCGCGAGTTCGGGCTCCTCTGGCCCTCCGCCCAGGCCGGCGAGACCAACCTCGACGGCCGCGCCCTCGTCTCCCTCGGCAACATCCCGGCGAGCACCCTCATCAACCTCCTCGCCCTCCTCCGCGAGTACAAGCGTGAGCGGGACCGCCGCCGATGCTAGGCCTCCTGACCTTCAACCTCCTGGCCTCCCTCCTCGGCGCCCTCTGCGAAACCCGCGCCCGTCACCTCCACGCCCGCACGGTCACCCCCGCAGTGCTTGCCGAGTGCCAAGCCTGCGATGCCGCACGGCACTTCGCGGTTCCGACGGGGGCAAGCTGCACGATGCTGCGGTGTACGGCCCCGCGGCACACCGGCTGATCGCCCGTGCGCGCTCGGCGCTGGCACTGGCAGCCACCTGAGAAACCTGCGGAAGCCTCGCCGCGCACAGGAGAAATGCGGAGAAATGCGGCGCACACCGGCAGGGTCGGGCCTCTACCGTGCCGGACAGGACCTTGCCGGCACCCTAGTGACCGGCACCGATCGAGAGGAGCCGGAATGGGCGAGCACGGAGACGGCAAGGGTGGCGAGGACGGGGACAAGAAGCAGTCCCCGAAGGAGTCCGACGGCCAGTGGACCAAGCCCGTGAAGCCGCCGAAGAAGTGAGCGCCAACTGATGGACGACTACGCACAGTTACTGACCCGGATGGAATCGGCGGGGGCGCTGGGCGAGGGGTGGCGGGGCGCGTTCGAGCGCGCCCCGCGCTCTTCCTTCGTCCCGGACGCCGTCTGGGCCCCGGACGGCGACAGCCCGACCGGCTACGGCCGGATCAACCGGGCCGACCACCCGGACACCTGGTGGGCGCTGGTGAACGCCGACGAGGTGGTGGTCACCCAGATCGATGGCGGCCTGGATACCGGGCCGGGCATCGCCACCTCCTCGGCCTCCATGCCGTCCCTCGTCGCGAGAATGCTCCGGCACCTGGACGTGGTCGACGGGAACACCGTGCTCGACATCGGCACCGGCACCGGATGGACGAGCGCGCTCCTCTCCGCCAGGCTCGGCGACGCCCACGTGACCACCGTCGAGGTCGATCGAGCGGTCGCTGCCGCAGCGGCCCGACGACTCACCGCAGCAGGCCTCCAGCCCAGTTGCTCGACTGGCGACGGCCTCGAAGGCCAGCCCCTCCGGGCGCCTTACGATCGCGTCCATTCCACGGCGGCGGTCCGCCGACTGCCGCGTGCCTGGCTCGAACAGACCCGCCCCGGCGGGGTGATCGTCACCCCCTGGGGCACGCCCTACGCCAACGCCGGACTCCTGCGCCTGGTGGTCGGCGGTCCGGGGGAGCCCTCCCACGGCAGGTTCGTGGACAACGTCAGCTTCATGTGGGTCCGCAGCCAGCGTCCCCACCCGGTGACCGAACCGACCGACCGGCCGATCCACCGGGGCTCGTCGCCGATCGACCCGGAGCTGGCGTTGGAGAACGTGGACGTGGCGTTCGCCATCGGCCTCCGGGTGCCTGGCGTTCGGTATCACCACACCTGGGACGACACAGACCCTGGCGGCACCTATCGCATGCGGCTCTCCGACGGCGCCGGCTCCTGGGCGTCCGTCCGCCACCACGACTGGGGCGCCGCCGACGCAGTCCAGCAGGCCGGGCCCCGCCGCCTGTGGGACGAGATCGTCCGCGCCCGCCGAGCATGGCTCGCCGACGGCGAACCGGACCTCACCCGCTTCGGCGTGACGATGACGCCGACCGGCGAACAGCACGTGTGGCTCGACGAGCCCGGCAACCTGATCGTCTGACCCGGCCGCGAACCCCCAGGCGCCTGACCTGAGCCCCCGCGCAAGAAGTCGGCCGGTCCGACTTCCTGCGCGCGACCTTCAGAATCCCGGCCGCGTCCTGGCCACCCGTTTCGGCGCCTTCTGTGAAGCTCGCCCGCGCGGTGGAACCGGCGGCGGGCGCAGACGGTCACCTTCGGTGTGACCTCGAACGAATCGCAGACCGATCCCGTCCGCCCCCACGTCAGCCGCAGGCGCATGCTGCTGGGCGTCGCCGGCGTGGCGGCGGCCGCCGTCACCGTCGGGGGCATCGGCTGGTGGGCGCGGCGGGACGCCGACACCGGCCACCGCGTCTGGAGCCGGACCGGTACCGGCAGCCGGGTCGCCCTGTCGGCCACCCCGCAGCCCGACCTCTACGTCGCGGACTTCGACGGCACGGTCAGCGCCCTCGACCTGCGGACCGGCACCCCGCGCTGGAGCGCCAAGGTCACCTCGCACAATCCCGCCGACAGCAACTTCGGCTGGCCGATCGCCGCAGGCGACGGACTGGTCTGCGTGACCACCGACTCCCACGTCCACGCCCTGGACGCCGCGTCCGGAGCCGTCCGATGGGCCGTGCCCGCGCCGGGGGGCTACCTGTCCGGATGGACGGACGGCCCCACCGTCAGCGGGGACGTGTTCGTGACCTGCGACGGCCGCGTCCACTCCTACGACGCGGCGACCGGCGAGGCCCGGTGGGCCGGCCCGCTGGAGGCCGCCTGCGGGCCGGCGGTCGCGGGCGGCACCGTGTACCTCGCCGCCCCCGCAGGCGGGATCTCCGCCCTCGACGCGAAGACCTGTGAGCGGCGCTGGGAGCAGCCCGCCGTCGGCAAGCTCGTCGACCGGCCCGTGGTCCACGAGGGCGTCCTCTACCTGTCCACTTCCGCTGCCCCCGCCCCGACCGGCGCCACTTCGACCGCCTATGCCTCGACCGGTGCCGCCTCGACCGTCTCCGCCCTGGACGCGGCGACCGGCCGGGTGCTCTGGCAGCGTGACGATCTCGGCCACCCCGGTGTCCGGCCCGCCCCGGTCGCCGACGGGACGCTCTGCCTCCTCGACAACGACCGGGTCGTCGCCGTGGAGGCGAGTACGGGCCGCAGCCGGTGGACCTCCTCGGTGCCGGACGGCCTGGGCCGGGGCATGAGCACCATGGCCGTCGCCGACGGCCGGGTCTACGTGGCGCTGAACGACGGTCGGCTGCACACCCTCGACCTCGCCACCGGCCGGCTTCAATGGCAGGACGATCCGGCCAAGTTCGGCACCGAGTACACCGGGCTCTCGCTGACGGCCTTCGGCGGCGTCGCCTACCGCGGCAGCCGGGCAGGCCTCTACGCGGCGGGCATACCCGCGGCCTGACCACCGCGCGAGGTCTCGGCGCGGCAGGGCACCGCGCGGTGCGCCTTCAGGCAGCGGGCACTGCCCGTACGGACCTGGCGCCCAGGCCGACGCCACCGATATCCAGGAGAGTGAGCTTTCGAGTCGAGAGGGGGACGATGCACGCCCACGACAGGACCAAGGGTGTCGCCGCTGGCAAGGCCTGCACGCCGGCCCGCACTTCGGAGCCGGCGACCAGGAACCCGAACCGGGCGCAGGCCGCCGCCCAGTCGCTGCTCGGCCTCCAGAGCAGCCACGGCAACGCGGCCGTCGTGCAGATGCTCCGCGCGACCGGGATCCAGCGCGCGGCCGACCAGAACCGGCCCATGATCAATCACCAGAACCCGGACGACGACTGGGAGGCCGACAACACCGCGCCCGCGCGTACGGACGGTCTCGTGCTCAGCGGTCACGGCGCCTGGGAGGCCGCGAACGGCACCTTCCGGGTGCCCGCGGGGACGAGGGTGCACTTCTACACGCAGCACGGGATGGTCCTCCCCGACGACCTGGGCGGGCAGGTGGAGAACGGCGCCAACCGGGGCGGCAGCGTGGAACAGGGGCAGGACCGTGGCGCCACGCGCACCGTGGTGGGCGGGCGGAGCCTGCAGAACTACACCATCTCCTACCCCAGCGGCCTCACCATCCGGGGGAACCCGGCGATCGCCACCCCGGTGGGCGGCGGGTACGACGTCGAACTCGACCCGGGGACACCGGCCGCCGCCGTCATCAACGTCGCCACGCTGACCGACCCCCAACTCGCGGGCCGCTCGATCGTCTTCGACGGCGACGTGCTGCTGAGCGACATCCTGCGGCCCGGCATGGGGGACGTGCACTTCGCGGCCTGCCGCTTCGTCGAGACCAACAGGCCCGGGACGCGCAACCAGGGCCGTCCTCAGGGCTACAACGGCCCCGGCGACCCCGGCGAGGCCGGCGGCCTCTACAACCCCTGACCCGCCCGGCCTCCAACGCTCCGGGCTCCGGGCTCCGGGCTCCGGGCTCCGCGCTCCGCGCTCCGCGCAGGAAGTCGGCCCACCCGACTTCCTGCGCAAGGGACGCCGCCCCGAGCAGGGCTCAACCGGCCACGCGCACCACGTACTTGCCGGTGGCCCGACCCTCCGCCATGGCATCGTGCGCGGCGGGGACGGCGGCCAGGCCGGGGACTTCGGTGACCGGCAGTGTGAGGTCACCGCCGGCGAGCAGGTCGAGGACCGTGCGGATGGCGCGGGCCAGCCGCTCGGGGGCGGTTGCGGCCAGGGCGCGGTGGCTGAAGCCGGTGACGGTGAGGTTCCCGGCCATCAGACGGCCGAGCGGCGGCAGGTCGGCGACGGCGCCGCCGCCCGCGTTGCCGAAGAGGACGATCCGGCCGCCGGGTGCGGTGAGTTCGAGGTCGAGCTCCAGGGCCTCGGTGCCCAGCGGGTCCAGCACGAGGTCGACGCCCCGGCCCCCGGTCGCGGCCCGGACGGCCTCGGGCAGCGCCTCGTCGCGGGCGAAGGCGTGGTGGTAGCCGGAGGCGACGGCGGCCGCCGCCTTCTCCGGTCGGCCCACCGTGCCGATCAGCCGGCCGCCGCCCCCGATCAGCGGGACCAGTTGGGCGACGGCGTGGCCGATCCCGCCGCCGGCCGAGTGCACCAGGACGGTGTCCCCGGCGGCGAGCCGGCCGGCGTCGGTGAGCAGCAGCACGGCGGTGGCCAGGCCCAGCGGGGCGGCGGCGGCCTCGCGCAGCGCCAGCCCGTCCGGGACGGGCACGGTGAGCGCGGCCTCGGCGAGCACCACCTCGGCCAGGCCGCCGCCGACGGGCGCGGCCGCCACCCGGTCGCCCACCGCCAGTCCGGTGACGCCCTCGCCGACCGCCCGGACGGTGCCGGCCACCTCCTTGCCCGGCCGGTAGGGCCAGGCGGTGACGTAGCCGGCGTCGCCCCGGCGGCCCATCACGTCGACGAAGTTCAGCCCGGCGTAGGCGACGTCGACCGCCACCTGGCCGGGGCCGGGGCTCGGGGCCTCGACCTCCCGGATCTCCGTGTGCTCGGCCCCACCGGGTGCGGTCATCACCAGTGCGCGCATGTCGGTCCCCCTCGGCTACGATGTTCGACGAACGACGAAATTGACGCGAGGTAGTGGTACCACGCAGTTTCGACGATTGTCGAACATCGCAGATCAAGCGCGGATCGGACGCAGGTCAAACGCAGATCAGAGAGGTCGGATCATGCCCCGAAGCGCCCGGCGCCGACCGGCGCTCGCCCACCCCGCGACCGGGGAGATCGACCTGCTCGACGTCCTGCACGCGCTCTCCGACCCCACCCGGATGACCATCGTGCGCATCCTGCGCGCCGAACCCGAGCGGGCCTGCGGCACCTTCCCGGTGGACGTCGCCCCCTCCACCCTCAGCCACCACTTCAAGGTGCTGCGCGAGTCCGGCCTGATCCACCAGCGCGAGGAGGCCAACCGCAAGTTCTCCGCCCTGCGCGCCGTCGACCTGGAGCAGCGCTTCCCGGGCCTCCTCGACACCATCCTTGCCGCCCACGCTCAGACCGACGGTGGGTCGGAGTCGCAACTCTGAGGTGTGCCTTGGTGCGGACGGCGCGGGCGGCGTGAGCGTGGGGCCCGCCTCGGCGGGCCCCACGTCGCCCGTCAGCGCAGGCGCGAGGAGGACAGGATCGACGCCAGGTGCGCCACCACCATGCCCCAGGTGATCACCGCGATCCCCGCGACCGCCGCCCGCGTCGCGTCCAGGTTGCCGAGCGCCGCGTCCACCGCGGCCGCCGCGAGCAGCACCAGGGAGGCCTCGATGCCGTTCGTCACCCGGTGGATCTTGAACACCGAGGCGAGCCGGCGCGCGGTCGCGATGCCCTGCGAGCGCGGCTGGGTGGACTCCTCGTCCGCCGGGGCCTGCCCGCTGCGGGCCCGGGCCACGTCCACCAGGTCCGTCGAGGCCTTGAGCAGCACCACGCCCAGCGCGGCCGCCAGGCCCACCGACACCCACAGCTCCGACCCGCCCCGGGCCGCCCGCACGCCCGCGCCGATCATCAGCGCCGCGTCCGCCAGATAGGCGCCGAGCCGGTCCACGTAGACCCCGGCCATGCTGAACTGGCGCTTCCAGCGCGCCACTTCGCCGTCGACGCAGTCGAAGAGCAGGAACAGCTGGAACAGCACCGCCGCCAGCACGGCGCCGGTCAGACCGGGTATCAGCAGGGCCGCCCCGCCGCCGACCCCGCAGACCACCATCACCCAGGTGAGGGTGTTCGGCGACACCGAGGTGCGCACCAACTGCCGGGTCGTGCGCAGCGAGATGCGGCGCATGTACAGCCGTCCCGCCCAGTGCTCACCGTTGCGGCTCTGCAGCTTGGCCTGCGGCTGGCACACCTCGCGCAAGTCCGCGAGCGCCGGAGCAGCCACCATGACGACATCCCTCCACCTGTCCCGAAACGATCACCACAGGCTACGGCCTCCCGGGCGCTGCCCCGACCGGCCCTTCGTGGCCGTCCGGAGAGGGGGGAGCCGGCTGCCGGGCGGCCTCGGGAGGAAAACCGGTGGGCCGCCGGAGTGCCCCGGGGCTAGGCTGCGCGGGTTCGCCGGAACCGGAAGCCCCGGCCCCGATCACCCGCCCCCGCAAGCCGGTTGACGTTGACGTGGTCCGGAGCGCAACGAGGAGTGCTGATCATGGTGACCACAGGCGGCGCGGCGCACAGCCCGGGCCTGACCGAACTGCTGGCCGGCCACCGGCCGCAGGGCCCGACGGAGACCGCCGACCACGAGCGCGTCCGCCACCTCACCGGGGCCGCCGACGCCTGGGACCGCGGGACGCCGCTGCACTTCACCGCCTCCGCGCTGATCGTCCACCCGCCGACCCGGCGCGTCCTCCTGCGCTGGCACGTCCGCCAGCAGGCCTGGCTCCAGGTCGGCGGCCACGGCGACCCGGGGGAGACCCGGCCGCTGGACATCGCGCTGCGCGAAGGCCTGGAGGAGACCGGGCTCACCGACCTCACCCCGTGGCCCGACGCCGCCCTCGTCCACCTCGCCCTCGTCCACCTCGCCGTCGTGCCCGTCCCGGCCTCGCCCGCCGAACCGGCCCACGAACACGCCGACCTGCGCTTCCTGCTGGCCACCGGCACCCCGGAGCGGGCGCGGCCGGAGAACCCCGCCGCCCCGCTGGAGTGGCTCACCATCGCCGAGGCCCGGCAGCGGACCACCGAGGAGAACCTCCGCGAGACGCTCGACCGGGCCGGCCGCCTGCTCGACGCCCCCGCCTGACCTTCCGAACCCCGCTGGAGCACACCCGGATGCACACCGACCAGACCCTCATCTTCGACGCCGACGACACGCTCTGGGAGAACAACGTCCTCTTCGAGCGCGTCATCGACGGCTTCCTGGACTGGGTCGCCACCCCGGCCGACCGCGACCGCGCCAGGGCCGTCCTCGACGAGATCGAAGCCGCCAACTCCGCCGCCCTCGGCTACGGCGCCGCCGTGTTCCGGCAGAGCCTCGCCGACTGCCTGCGGCGGCTGAACGGCGACCGCACCCCCACCCCGGCCGAAGAAGCCCGGATCGACGGCCTCCTCGCTCCGCTCAGCAGCCGCGAGATCGAGCTGATCCCCGGCGTCGCCGACACCCTCGCCGACCTCGCCGGACGCCACCACCTGCTGCTGCTCACCAAGGGCGACCTCGACGAGCAGCGGCGCAAGGTGACGGCCTCCACGATCGACCACCACTTCCGCGGCGTCCACATCGTGGCCGAGAAGTCGGCGGACACCTACCGGCGGCTCGGCGCCGAGCTCGGCCTCGACCCCGACCGGACCTGGATGATCGGCAACTCGCCCAAGTCCGACATCGCCCCGGCCCGCCGGGCCGGCCTGCGCACGGTCTTCATCCCGCACGAGCACACCTGGGTCCTGGAACACCAGGACCTCGGCCCCGACGAGGCGACCCTGCAACTGGCGGCCTTCCCCGAACTGCTGCGGCACTTCTGACGCAGGCCGGCGGGGTCGGCGGCCTCGGCGAGATCGGCGGGTTCGGCGGCGGTGTTCACAGCGCGAGGCTCACAGCGCGAGCGCCGCCGCCGTCGGCGCCGGTGCGCCACCCCGATGCAGCCAGGCCCGCTCCGCGGCCGTCCACGTGCTCGTCGTCACCAGGTGGAGCGCCGCGGCCACCGGCACCAGCATCGCGAACAGCACCGACCCGAAGGACAGGTAAGGCAGCAGCCCCGCCCCCGGCTGGGGGGTCGGCTGCGCGGCCGCCGCCCGCCTGGCCCGGCGGAAGTTGACGTACCCGACCGCCGCCAGCCCGGCGTACAGCAGGCCGAACACCGCCAACTGCCCGGCGCCGTGCGCACTCCCGACGTGCAGGCCGAGCGGCACGCCGAACAGGGTGTGGTCCAGCAGGCCGTTCGGGGTGGTGAACAGGCGGTACATCACCGAGAAGAACGGGATCTGCACCAGCATCGGCAGGCACCCCGCGAACGGCGAGGCCCGTTCCTCCCGGTACAGCTCGGCGAGCGCCTCCCGCAGCTTCTCCGGGCGGTCCTTGAACCTCCGGTTCACCTCGGCGACCTTCGGCGCCAGCCGCGCCCGCGACTTCTCCCCCCGCGCCGCCGCGCGCGCGAAGGGATGCAACGCCAGCCGGACGGCGACGGTGAACAGGACGATCGCCAGCGCGGTCGGCAGTACCTGGGCCAGCGCGGCGACGCCGGCATGGGCGACGGCGACGGCCGGGTCGAGAACAGCGAGAACGGACATGGTGGAGCGAGCCCTCCGGGGGTCTCGGAAAACGAGTGGTCGACGGAGGACGGCCGCGTGGAACGGCGGAAGACGACGAAGCTACGCGGCCGCCGGGGCCGCACCCGGCGCCCTCGGGCGTCGCCTGCCCCGGGCATCGGGATCGCGCTGCGGGAGGAAGGCCGTACGGAACGCGCGCCGCCGCAGCACCCCGCTGCGCACCGCCGTGGGCGCCCGCGCGCCCAGCAGCCGCGCCCCCGCCAGCGTGCCCGCGACCGCACCGGCCAGCAGCGCCACGGCGGCGACCGCCGCCACCGACGCGACCGTCCCGCCCTCGGTCACCAGCTCCCCGGTCAGCACCCGGAGCAGCCCGAGGAGCATCGCGACGACGGTCATGCGCTGCTCCTCCTTCGACGTGACGGGCTTGGGGCCCCACGGACTCGGGGGACTTCAGACGTTCAGGACGATCGCCGAGCCCGCCGAGTTCCCGCCCGGCGCGGAATTCCCGTGGCGCACCCGCCGCGCCGGGGTGCTTCGCGAAGCGGTGCAGGGGCGTAGCCGCAGGTGCTACACGGGGCTACCGTGGAGGGATGAAGACGATTACCCAGCGGGAGTTCCGGAACAACTCCGCCGCGGTGATGGATGCGGTGGAGGCCGGGGAGACCTTCCACATCACCAGGAACGGGGTCGAGGTCGCGGAGCTGCGACCGGTGTCCGGACGGCGGCGGCTCACGGCGGAGGAGCTGGTGGCGCGGCACGTGAAGCTGCCGCGGGTGGACTACCAGCAGATGCGCAAGGAGGCCGAGGAGTACCTCGGGCCGGAGGAGCTGGTGGGCGACGAGGGCGACGACCCGTTCGAGCGGCGGCGTGGCTGAGCGCAGACGGGCAGTCCGGCGGCGGCCGGCCGGGGTGCTCGACACCTGTGTCTACATCGATCTGGCCCTGCTCTCCCCGGCGAGCCTGCCGGCCGTGCCGGAGCTGACCGCGATCACCTTCGCGGAGCTGCAACAGGGTGTGTCGATGGCCCGCGACGCGGTCAGCCGGGCCGCCCGGCTGGAGGTGCTGGGCGCGGCGATGGCCGACTTCGACCCGCTGCCCTTCGACGCGGCGGCGGCCTCCCGCTACGGCACGCTGGTCACCCTCACCATCGCGGCCGGGCGGCAGCCGCGCCCGCGCCGGATCGACCTGATGATCGCGGCCGTGGCCTCGGCCCACGGCCTGCCGCTGTACACGCGCAACGTCGCGGACTTCCGGGGCCTGGGCTCGGCGGTGGAGGTCATCGGGGTGTGACGGCCGCCGCTCTTCGCGCTGGTGGCCTGCCGCCCCTTCGGTCGATCATCTAAGCAGCTTAGAAGTGAAATTGAGGGGGCGGCAGGCCCGGCAGCCGCTCAGCCCAGGCGGACCGTGGTGCCCGTGGCGGCGGAGGCCCGGGCGGCCTCCAGGACGGCCAGGGTGGCCACCGCGTCGCGCGGGTCGACCGGGGGCGGGGTGCCCGGGGAGGCCAGGGCGGCGGCGATGCCCGCGTAGAAGGCGGGGTAGTCGCCCGGTTCGGTGGGCAGTGCGATCGAGGACTCGTCGGTGCCGAGGGTGCCGTACTGCGAGGGCTGGTCGGCACCCCACGGGCGGGCGCCGTCCGGTCGGTGCCCGGCCCGCAGCTGCGCCTCCTGCGGGTCCATGCCGGGCTTGACGTACCCGGCGGCGTCGCCGAGCACCCGCAGCCGGGGGCCGATCAGCGGGGTGATGGCGCTGGTCCACAGGTGCGAGCGGGTGCCGGAGGCGTGCGTGAGGGCGAGGAAGGCGTCGTCGTCGACGACCGCGCCGTCCCGGCGCACGTCGACCTCCGCGTACACCGTCTCCACCGGGCCGAACAGCGTCAGTGCCTGGTCCACCAGGTGGCTGCCCAGGTCGTACAGCGTGCCGCCGACCTCCGCCGGGTCGGCGAGCTCGCGCCAGCCGGGCTTGGGCTTCGGGCGGAACCGCTCGAAGCGGGACTCGAAGCGGTGCACCCGGCCGAGCGCGCCGCCCCGGACCAGCCGGGCGGCGGTCAGGAAGTCGCCGTCCCAGCGCCGGTTCTGGAACACGGAGAGCAGGGTGCCCCGGGCCTCGGCGAGCTGGCACAGCTCCAGCGCCTCGGCGGCGGTGCCGGCCAGCGGCTTGTCGACGACGGTGGCCAGCCCGGCGCGCAGGGCGGCGCGGGCGAGCGGGGCGTGGGTGCGGTTGGGCGAGGCGACGACGACGAGGTCGAGCGCGTCCGGGTCGGCGAGCAGCTGCTCGGGGGTGTCGACGGCGCGGGCGCCGGGGTGCTCGCGGCGCAGTTGCTCGCGGCGCTCGGGGCTGGCGGTGACCACGGCGTCCAACCGCAGCCCCGGCGTGGTGGCGATGAGCGGGGCGTGGAAGGCGGAGCCGGCCAGGCCGTAGCCGATCAGGCCGACGCGGAACGGGCGGTCCGGGGAGGACGAGGGGGTCGAGGCGCTCATGCGACCACTCAATCACGAGGCGCCCGCTTGCTCCCGGTTTCGCAGTGGCGGAGCCGGGAGGCGGGGCGGACGTCGGTTCGCGTCCTCGCTCGTCGGACGGCATGGGGGCAAGGCGCCTCAGGGCAGTTGACGGATCAGCCGACGCAGCCGGGTACCGAGGGGGAGCTGCCGACGCAGTTGTCGGGGGTGTTTCCACTGACCGGTGTCGTGGTGAGTGTCATGGTGCCGTTCTGCCGGTAGATGCCGCCGGCCGTCATGACGGCCTGGTTGGCGCTGATCTGGGTGCTGGTCAGCGTGGTGGAGGTGGAGTCGATGGCGGCGATGCCGCCGCCCTGGGATCCGGAGCTGTTGCCCGCGTCGATGAAACTGCTGGTGGTGGTGAGCGACCCGCGCAGGCCGTTGTAGATCCCGCCGCCCTGGCCGGTGGCGCTGTTCCTGGCCACAGTGCTGTTCGTGAAGGTCGCCACCGCCCCCTTCTGGGGGGCGCCGACGTCCTCGTTGGCCAGGCCGCCGCCCCTGCCCTGGGCGGTGTTGCCGGTCAGTGCGCTGGCCGTGAGGGTCACCGCGCCGTAGTTGAGGATGCCGCCGCCGTCGGTGACGGCGGAGCCGTTGCTGAGGGTGACGTTGCCCTTGAGGGTGAGGCTGGCGCCCGCGGCCACCTTGACGATGCGGAAGCCGGCCGTACCGGCCGTCGTCGAGCGCGTGATGGTGTCGTTGTCACCGGTCAGGGTGATGGCGGTGGTGATGATCGGCAGCGCGTTCGCGCCGTCGGTGTCACTGCTGTGCGACGAGGTGATGGTGTAGACGCAGCCGGTCGCGAGGACGACGTTGCCCCCGCCGGCGCTGTTGGCGGCGTTGATCGCCGCGACCAGCGCCGTCTCGTTGCAGGCCACGGCCGCCTGTGCGGAGGTGGGGGCCAGTGCGGCCAGCACGGCGGTCAGGACGACGGAACTGGCGAGGACCGGGATGGTGCGGATGCGTCGCATGATGTTCCCTTCGGGTTGATGGAGACCCCCGTGTTCGTGGTGCCGTGCCCGCTGCGGCAGCGGCTGCGGCTGCGGCGGCGGCTGCTGCGGGCACGGGTACGGGCGCGGCTCGCGAGAGCAAGCCGGGCCAAGCCGGGTCAGGCCGTAGAGGCTTCGCGCCACGGCCTGACCCGGCGGCCGAGCGATGCCGCGCGTCCGTCTCAGGCGGTGGGGGTCACCGCAACGGCGCAGGCCTTCACGGCGGCGGCGCTGGCGGTGGCAGCGGTGGCGGCCGCGGTGGCGGCAGCGGCGGAGGAGGTGACCGCGGCGGCCTCGGCGGCGCTGGCGCTGGTGGCGGCTGCGGCCTCGGCGGCGGCGTTGGGTGGCACGGCTTGGGTCGCCGCGATGAAGGTCTTGAGGGCGGCGGCGGCCGACGCGGCGTCGGCCTGCGCCGCGGCTGCCGCGGTGGAGGCGTTGGAGGCGGCGACCGACGAGGAGACGGTGGCGACCGCGCAGGCCACGGCGTCCCTGCGGGTCTGACTGGTCGATGCTGAACTCGGTGTGTTCGTCGAGGTGTTGGCCACGGCCGCAGCCGTGCCTCCGGCCAGCAAGGTGCCGACGGCAAGAGCTGCGACGGCTATGCGATGGATCTTCATGGGGCCCTGTTCTGGGAAGGATGGGCTCACGCGTCCGGCAGCACAGCCGAACACGGATGCCACGGTGACGAGAGCCGAACCGGCTCTCACCAGAACAAGAACACCGAGCGGCCCGCCTGTCCCTTCGATCATCGCGCCGACGTGCCGAAAGCCGGACCGGAACTGTCCGACTTCCTGTGCGACTTCGCTGGTCAGGAGCGCACGGGAAGATCCGGTACGAACCGCCCGGTGGTCCCCTCATCGGCGTAGCGCGTTTGCGCGGACGAACCCGCCCACCGGCCGACTGCCTCCATTCGCACCGCGGCCGTGCCCGGGCGGAAGTGGTGCACGCGGATGCGTTGCCGCAGGCGTGCCGTGGCCGTTCCCGTCCGGGGCCGCCCCGGTCGGCCCGAGGAGGCAGGCTCTAGGCTGGTCCGTGTTGGGGCAGCCAGTGGCGCCCGGCCGGCCGAGGGTGTCCGGTCCGGAGCGATGTGCGAAATCGTTCAGAACCGTTGCAAGACCAAGGAGACACCTACGTGGCAGACCGCAAGCCCATCGAGTCCTGGCTGACCGACATGGACGGCGTCCTCATCCACGAGGGCACGCCCATTCCCGGCGCGAAGGAGTTCCTGCGCAGGCTGCGGGAGTCCGGCAAGCCGTTCCTGGTCCTCACCAACAACTCCATCTACACCCCGCGCGACCTCAGCGCCCGCCTGGCCGGGATGGGCCTGGAGGTGCCGGAGGAGTGCATCTGGACCTCCGCCCTGGCCACCGCCAAGTTCCTCAAGGGCCAGCGCCCGGGCGGCACCGCCTACGTGATCGGCGAGGCGGGGCTCACCACCGCGCTGTACCAGGCCGGTTACGTGCTGACCGACAACAACCCGGACTACGTCGTCCTCGGCGAGACCCGCACCTACAGCTTCGAGGCGCTCACCAAGGCGATCCGCCTGATCAACCAGGGCGCCCGGTTCATCTGCACCAACCCCGACGAGACCGGCCCGTCCCCCGAGGGCGTGCTGCCGGCCACCGGCTCGGTCGCGGCCCTGATCACCAAGGCGACCGGCGTCGAGCCGTACTTCGTCGGCAAGCCCAACCCGCTGATGATGCGCGAGGCGCTGAACACCGCCGGGGCCCACTCCGAGACCGCCGTGATGATCGGCGACCGGATGGACACCGACATCGTCGCGGGCATGGAGGCCGGCATGGAGACCATCCTGGTGCTCACCGGCCTGACCGCCGCCGCCGACGTCGAGCGCTTCCCGTACCGGCCGACCCGGGTGGTCAAGTCGATCGCGGACCTGGTCGAGCTGGTCTAGCCTCTGCGGTGCTGTCGTGGGCCCCGTTCCGGTCGGTCGCCGGGGCGGGGCCCGTTTCGTACCTGTGGGGAGGCAACGGCGCAATGAGTGCGACGGGGGATGCGGGGCTGCCGGAGGCACGGCGGGGTGCCGGGGGCGTCGGCGGGGAGGCCGACGAGAAGCGGGTCACCTGGGCCGAGCTCTACTTCGACCTGGTCTTCGTCTTCGCGATCACCCAGGTCTCCGGGCTGCTGCACCACCACCACGACGCCACCGGGCTGGTCCGGGCGCTGGTGGTGTTCGTGCCGGTGTACTGGTGCTGGGTGGGCACCACCGTGCAGGCCAACATCAGGGACGTGGACAACCTGCGGGACCGCCTCGGCATCCTGGCGGTCGGGCTGGCCGGCCTGTTCATGGCGCTCGCCGTCCCGGGCGCGTACGGCGGGCGGGGCGTGCTGCTCGGCGCCGCGTACTGGCTGGCCCGGCTGGTGCTGCTGCTCCTGCTGATCCGCCTGCCGGGCGTCTGGCGCGGCCCGTACGGCGCCGGCGTGCTGGTCAGCGGGCCGCTGCTGGTCGTGGGCGGGCTGTTGCCGGACGGGCCGCGGCTGGCCCTGTGGGCGGCGGCAGCGCTCTGCGACCTGGCCGCGCCGCTGGTGTTCCGGCGGCGGCTGGCGGCGGTGGCGTACCACCCCTCGCACATGCCGGAGCGGTTCGCGCTGTTCCTGCTGGTGGCGCTCGGCGAGTCGATCGTCGGCATCGGCGGGACGGCGGCCGGCGCCCGGCTGGACGTGGCCGAACTCGCCGCCGTGGCCGCCGCGTTCACCATCTCGGCGGGGCTGTGGTGGCAGTACTTCGTGTACGCGGCGGACGCCATGCGGTACGCCGTCGAGGTCGCCGACTCCCGGCGGGACGTCGTCCGGCGGATCTTCCAGTACGGGCACCTGGCGCTGGCCGCCGGGGTGATCGGGGTGGCGGTCGGCTTCGGGGAGACCGTCGCGGACCCGTGGCAGGCGCTCGGCCCGGGGTCGGTGGCGCTGCTGTACGGCGGGTGCGGGCTGTACCTGCTGACCTTCGGGTACACCCGCTGGATGATGTTCCGCAAGGTGGCGACGACCCGGCTCGGTGCGGCGGCGGTGGTGCTGGGGCTGGCGCCGGCGGTGGTGCGGCTGCCGGCGCTGGCGGTGCTGGTGGCACTGGCGGTGCTGCTGGTGGCGCTCAACGTGGTGGAGCACGTCCGGGTGGTGCGGGCGGCCGGTTCGGACCCCGCGCCGGTGGCTCCCTCGGGGTCGGCGCTGCCTGTAGTTCCCGCTGGGGCCCCGCTGCCTGGTGGGTCCGCGCTGCCTTCTGCGCCTTCTGCGGCTTCGGCGGAGTGAGTTGTCGGTGGGGCTGTGTAGCGTTCGGGGTGAAAGAGGGCGTGCGGCACAACAGCCGCGGTGTGGGAGGTAGATGTCGTGACGGACACGGTCGAGGCGGGCGTGGTGGAGGCCGGCGAGGGCGGCGGGCTGGAGCTGCCCGAGTCCTGGCGCCCGGTGCTGGGCGCCGAGACGGAGAAGCCGTACTTCGCCGAGCTGGCGGCCTTCGTGGCGGCCGAGCGCGCGCAGCACCAGGTGTTCCCGCCGAGCGGCCAGGAGTTCGCCGCGCTGGAGGCCACGCCGTACGAGAAGGTCCGGGTGCTGGTCCTCGGGCAGGACCCGTACCACGACGACGGCCAGGCCCACGGCATGAGCTTCTCGGTGCTGCCCGGCACCAGGACGCCGCCCTCGCTGCGCAACATCTTCAAGGAGCTGGACGCCGACCTCGGCATCCCCGCCCCGGACAACGGCTACCTGATGCACTGGGCCGAGCAGGGCGTCCTGCTGCTCAACGCGGTGCTCACGGTGCGCGCGCACGAGGCCAACTCGCACAAGGCGAAGGGCTGGGAGAAGTTCACCGACGCCGTGATCAAGGCGGTGAGCGAGCGCGAGGAGCCGGTGGTCTTCGTGCTGTGGGGCAACTACGCGAAGAAGAAGCTGCCGCTGATCGACACGTCCAAGCACGTGGTCGTGCAGGGGGCTCACCCGTCGCCGCTGTCGGCCAAGCTGTTCTTCGGCAGCCGCCCGTTCTCGCAGATCGACACGGCGCTGGACGGCTTCGGCGGCGAGCCGATCGACTGGCAGGTGCCCAACCTGAAGCAGGGCTGAGCACCTGGGGCTGAGCGCCCGGGAGTTGGGTGAGGGGTGGTCCGGGCGGGCGGGGTCGCCCGTCCGCCCGCTCATGGCCACCCGGCGTTCACCGCCCGTCGCGGGCGGGCGGTGGCCGGTGTGCTTAGCTGGTGCCGACCGGTCGCCGGACCGGCTCTGGGGGGAGGGGCGGTACGTGCGCCGGGTGGGACGGGTAGTGGCAATCCGACGGGCCGTGGGGGCGGCCCTGGTCGTGCTGTTGGCGGGGGCCGCGGGCTGTAGCGGTTCGACCGCCGGATCGGCCAAGGGATCACCCGGCGGCCCGGGCGGCGGCGCATCGGCCGGTGCCGCGGCCGGCGGGACCGCCGCCGTACCCACAGCCGCGCCCACCGCCTCCGCCGCGAACCCGGGCACCGGCCCCGCGAGCCTCGCCCAGCTCCCCGGCCAGGCCTTCTACGTCTCCGGCCAGACCAACGCCGCCCGGCAGGTGACCGCCCTGCGCGGCCAGGGCCGGCCGACGGAGGCCGACACGCTGCTGCGGATCGCCACTCAGCCCTCCTCGCAGTGGCTCGGCGAGCAGGGCGCCAAGGAGATCGCCGAACAGGTCAGCCGCCGGGCCGCCGAGGCGGACCGGACGGCGGTCTTCGTCGCCTACAACATCCCGCACCGCGACTGCGGCCTGTACTCGGCCGGCGGCGCCGCCGACGCCGCCTCCTACCGGGCCTGGATCAGCGGTGTCGCGGAGGCCCTCGGCGACCGCAAGGCCTGGGTGGTGCTGGAGCCGGACGCCGTCGCGCACACCCTGGACAGCTGCGGGATCAAGGGCGACCTGGCCGCCGAGCGGTACGGCCTGCTGGCCTTCGCCGTGCAGGAGCTGAAGAAGCGTCCGCAGGTGCGGGTCTACCTGGACGCGGGCAACCCCGGCTGGTCGCAGGACCCGGCCGAACTGTCCACCGCGCTGCGCAAGTCGGGGATCGCGGCGGCGGACGGCTTCGCGGTGAACGTCGCCAACTTCTACGACACCGGCCGCAACACGGCCTACGGCGGCCAGCTCTCCGCCGCCCTGGGCGGGAAGCACTTCGTCATCGACACCAGCCGCAACGGCAACGGCCCGCTCGGCGGCGACGCCTGGTGCAACCCGCCCGGCCGCGCGCTCGGTGAGCGGCCGACCGCCGACACCGGCCGGGCCGGGGTCGACGCCTACCTGTGGATCAAGAACCCGGGGGAGTCGGACGGCGAGTGCGGGCGCGGCGAGCCCCGGGCGGGCGAGTTCTGGCTGCCGTACGCGCTCGGCCTGGCGCAGGCCGCCCGCTGAGGGGGGGGCTGGTCCGCGCCAGTGCCGTGACGCACCAGTGCGGGTCCGTACCAGTGCGGGTCCGCACCGGCGCGGGTCCGTACCAGGCCGTGACGCACCCGGTGTCGTTCAGCCGGTCACCTGGATCCAGCGCGCGACCGACGGAGTGCCGGCGGCGTCGGTCAGGAACAGCATGTACCAGCCGGGCGGCAGCAGGTTGGGGTTGGCGGGGAGCGTGAGCGAGACCCCGTCGGCCGTGCGACCGCTGATGTCCAGGGCCACCGACCGCTGTTCGACGTCGGTCACGTGGGTGACCGAACTCGGCCGGATCAGCTTGGCGGTGGCGACCGCGTCCGGCCGGGCGGTGCCGATCCGCACGGTGGTGCCGAGCTTCGCGGCCTCCGGCGCGGCGGCCACCTGTGGGCGGTCGCCGTGGAACAGGTACGGCGGGGTGTAGATCTCGATGCGCTGCTCGAAGCCGCCCGGCGTGGTCTCGGCCTTGTCCGCGAACAGCGGGTTGGAACCGAGCACGGCCACCCGGCCGTCCGGCAGCAGCAGTGCCTCGGAGTGGTAGTTGCGGCCGACGGCGGGCTCGGCGGCGGTGCTGAAGCTGTTGGTGTCCGGGTGGTACACCTGCGCCTTGAGCAGGTCGCTGGCGCCCCGGCCCCGGTAGCCGCTGGAGCCGCCGGTGGTGAACACGGTGTCGTCCGGGAGGATCACGCTGTTCAGGTAGCGGGTGCCGCCGGCCGGCAGGTCCGGGCCCGGGGTGAAGGCGGGCTTGGCGGCGGAGAGGTCGACGATGTCGGTGCGGGCGGTGGACAGCGGCGACTCGCCGACGCCCCCGCCGCCGAGCACCATCACCTTCTGGGCCTGCGCGGGCGGCAGCAGCACCGAGGACGAGGTCTCGGTGAGGGCGGGGTCGCGCAGGCCGGGGACGGGCTGGAAGCCGTTGTTCGACAGGTCCCACACCCCGGGGTCGCGGCCCTTGTCGGCCGGGCCGTAGCCGCCGTTGGAGCCCGAGTAGAAGAGCTTGCCGGAGGCGGTCAGGAAGATCGACGGGTAGGTCGGGAAGTAGCGGTCCGGGCCCTTGGACCAGGTCTTGTTCTTCGGGTCGTAGATCTCGTTGTCGTTGCCGTTGAGGATCTCCCCGGTGTCGTCCAGGCCCGAGACGGTGACCACCCGTCCGTCCCCCAGCCCGGTGAGCGTCGGGTACCAGCGGGCGTACGCCATGTCGGTGACCTGCTCGTACAGCTCGGTGTCCGGGTTGAACTCGAACGCGGAGCGGATGCCCTGGTACTCCTGCTTGTCCAGGGTCAGCTTCGTGCTCTGCCCGTACAGGTTGTGGGCGTCGACCCCGGTCAGGCCCTTGATCCGGTACTGGGCGGGGGAGTCGGTGACGTAGTCGGCGCCCTCGCCGACCGCCTCGACGAACACGTGCTGCTCGCCGGCGGTGACGACGGCCTGCTTGCCGGCGCCCGTCTTCACCGCGGCCGGGACGGTCACCGGCACGGTGGAGGCGTACTCGCGTCCGTTCGGGCCGACGAAGACGGTGCCCTTGGGGAACGTCCTGGCGCGCTCGGGGCTCTCGTTGCGCACCCGCATGACGCCGGCCGCCCTCTTCACCACGCCCGCCAGCTTCTCGTACCGCTGGGTGCCGCCGGCCACCAGGACGCGGCCGTCCGGCAGCGAGGCGTGGCCGCCGCAGAACATGTCGGCCGGGGTGGGTATCAGCTTGTAGGTGTTCGCGGCCGGGTCCCAGAGCAGGCTGCGGAAGCTGCCCGCGTCGAAGCGCTTCTCGTCGTTGCCGGAGCCGGCCACGATGAGGACCTTGCCGGTGCGCAGCAGCGTGGCGTGGACGGCGTTGACCCGGAACTCGGCGGGGAGCGTGAGAGTCTGCCAGTGGCCGTACTCCGCCTTGTAGTCGGGGCGGTTGATCACGTACTGGTGGTACTGCTGGCTGGCGAAGCCGAGGACGGCGGGCGCGTTCATCCCGGCGACGGTCAGCGCGACGGTGCTGCCGAGGGCGAAGCGCTTGGTCCGGCCGGTCTTGTGGATCTTCACGGTGGTTGGTCCCCTCGTGAGGTTCGGGAGCTCGTGAGGTTCGGGGTGGCTGGCGGTTCGGGTGTGCTGGCGGGTCGGGCGGCTTCAGCGGGTGGTGGTGGTGTGCTCCGCCCGGTCGGGTGCCGCGGGGACGCCCGGCGGCGCGGCCGGCGCGGCCGGGGCGACCGGTGCGGCCCGGCCGTGCCGGGGATCGCGGGCGTGCCGGGGGCGGCGCTTCTCCAGGACGACCCTAGGGGTCGCCGCCGGACCGCCGGTGACGGTGAGCGTGGCCGTGGGCCGGGTGCGCCGGCGGCGGACGGCGTCGCCGGCCAGCACCAGGATCGGCAGCACGGTCAGGACCAGGGCGATCCAGGCCCAGGTGCGCATCGCGACGTGGTCGTAGCCGGTGAAGAAGGAGGCCGCTATCGCGCCGCCGAACACCAGCGTCCAGAACAGGTGGAAGCGGAAGGTGCTCACCCGGTCCGCGCTGGCCGAACGGCCCTTCGGCGTCACCACGAAGCGGCTGCGCCGCCGCAGCAGCGCCTGCACCAGCGAGGCCGCGTAGACCGGGCCGCAGAGTGCGGACATCAGCATGCCCGCGACCCCGGAGGAGCCGGCCGGCTCGTGCGGGCTCACGTTGTGCTTGCGGTTCCAGGTGTAGAGCAGCAGTTGGAGCGCGGCGGCGTCGCTGTACAGCATCATCCAGATCTCGGAGGACACGTGGACCCCCGAGGCGCCGAACACCAGGTAGAGCACGCTGGACAGACCGCCGAGCAGCCAGGTGAGCGCCGCCATCGGGTAGAAGCCCACCATCAGCGAGTAGTTGAGCAGCCGCCCGGGCGACAGCCGCCAGAGCACCCGCCAGTACTGGGTGAGCAGGGTCTCGTAGGTGCCGCGGCTCCAGCGCAGCTGCTGGGAGAAGAAGTCGGTCCAGGAGGACGGGCCCTCGCCGACCGCGAGCACGTCCGGGGTGTACACGGATTTCCAGCGTTCACCGGTCTCGGCGTTCCGGCTCCGGTGGAACTCCAGGCCGGTCGCCATATCCTCCGTGATGGAGTCGTACAACCCGCCGATCGACTGGAGCGCACGGATTCTGACGGCGTTGTTGGTGCCGACGAACATGGGCGCGCCGTAACGGTTTCCGGCGCGCTGGATGAGTGCGTGGAAGAGGTACTGCTGGCTCTCGGAGAATTTGGTGACGGCCGATCCCGAGCTGCGGTAGTTCCCGTACACCTGGGGTCCGACCACGAATGCCACGTCGGGGTCGCGGAAGTAGCCGAGCATCCGCTCGCAGAAGTCCGGCAGCGGGGCGTGGTCGGTGTCCACCGAGACCCAGAAGTCGTAGTCGTCGCCGTGCGCCTGCAACCAGGCGTTGTAGTTGCCGTGCTTGGTGCCGGTGCGGAACCGGCCCTTGGGCTGGTTCCAGTACGGGCGGCCGAAGCGGCTGAAGTGGCGGACGCCCAGCTCGGTGCAGAGCGCCTGCATCGCAGGATCGTTTCCCTCGTCCAACAGCCAGACGTCGTACGGGCCGTCGTGCCGGACGGCGCGGGCCGCGACCAGCGTGGCCCGCACCATCTCCGCCGGCTCCTTGCCCGGCACGCAGGCGGTGACGAACGCGACCCGGGTGCCGGACTCCGGCGTCACCGGTATCGGATCGCGGGCGACGAGCGTGGCGTGGGTGTTGGACACGACGTTGACCAGCCGGAACACCTCGACCACGGCGATGATCCCGATCATCACCTGGTCGCCCAGCAGCACCAGGGTGTGCGTCTCGCCGGGGCGCTCCGGCCAGTGCTCCGGCAGCAGCAGCCACACCAGCAGCACCACCTCCACCAGCGGGGCCGCCACCATCAGCAGGGCGGCGCGGATCCGGTGCGGCTCGCGGCGCAGCAGGCTGCGGTACTGGACGCGGTAGGGGGCGGTGGCCTCGTGCGTGGCCTGGTGCACGGTCTCTTGTACGGCCTGGTGCGCGTGCCAGGGTGACGGCGGGGCTCCGTGGTGGGCGGGCTCGGGCCGGTAGACGCCGCCACCGAGGTCGTCCTCCTCGTCCGGGTCGTGCGCCGGGCCGGCCAGCCGGCTGAAGTGACCGTAGTCGTACGGGGCTTCGGGTACGGGAACGGCGGCCAGGTCGTCGTCGAGCCGCCGCCCGGCGCCTCGCCCGCGGGCCGTCCCGGCGTCCTTCTGTCGCGCGAACGGCGTGGTCATCGTCTGCTCCCCCCGGCCGGGGCCCGGCCGTGGCGGCGGGCCCGTTGGTGCGTGTTCAGACCGGGGGTATGCGATCCGCCGTCCCGTGGCGCGCCTGGCCGGCCGCGTTCGGCGGGGCTGGTCCGCTCCCCCCGGAGCTTTGCTTCGCCTTGCCTCTTGCCTCGAAAGCCGTCCCCGTGAAACACCGCCCGGTGGACCGCCGTTGTTTCCAAGCGGTTTTCGGGCCGTCATTCGCGTCATGCGTCTGCTTGCGCCGGTGGGCGTTTGCGAGCGGAATTCATTGCGCGCCTGCGGGGACTTCGAATGCGGATCCCGGCGCGCTCCCGGCTTCCCCTCCGGGCACGCGGGATCCACGGCGCCCCCAACTCTCCCGGAGGGCAACCGTGATCGCAACCGGTCTGGGAAATGATCACCGCGCAAGCATGAAGATCCTACGGTTCCCGGCCAATCCGCACCGCAGTGGTGCTAATGCAGCGAATTCGGCGGACGGGGCGACGGCAGCGGCGCCGCGGAGGCAAAGCGAACGGCCGGACCTCCCCGACGGGAGGCCCGGCCGCTGCTGCGGGGCGGGGTCGGTGTGTCCGGTCCGGTTGGTGCTGGCCGGTCCGGTCGACCCGGTCCGGTCAGAGCGGTGGAAGGAGGGCGGCGTCCGTCGCGGCCTGGACGTCCGCGAACCCCGTGCCCGGGGCCGTCTCCACCACCCGCAGCCCGTCCGGCGTCACGTCGATCACGGCCAGATCGGTCACGATCCGGTTGACAACTCCTCGGCCGGTGGCGGGAAGTGAGAGCTCCTCGACGATCTTCGGGGAGCCGTCCCGGGCGGTGTGCTCCATGACCACGATCAGTCGACGGGCCCCGTGCACGAGGTCCATCGCGCCGCCCATGCCCTTGACCATCTTGCCGGGGATCATCCAGTTGGCGAGGTCGCCGGCAGCCGAGACCTGCATGGCGCCGAGCACCGAGACGTCGATCCGGCCGGCCCGGATCATGCCGAAGGAGAAGGCGGAGTCGAAGTACGAGGCGCCGGGGGCGACCGTCACCGTTTCCTTCCCGGCGTTGATCAGATCGGCGTGCTCCGTGCCCTCGACCGGGTACGGGCCCACGCCCAGGATGCCGTTCTCCGAGTGCAGCACCACCTCGACGCCCGGCGGGAGGTGACTGGGGATCAGGGTGGGCAGGCCGATGCCCAGGTTCACGTACTGGCCGTCGCGCAGTTCGCGGGCGGCTCGGGCGGCCAGGGCGTTGCGCGGGTCGAGGCCGGGCTGCGGGTGGCGGACGGCCTGCGGCCGGTGGGCGGTCTGCGGGGTGGGCGCGGGGGACCGGGTGCTGGTCGGGGTGGACATCGGTTCAGGCCTCCTGGAGTGCGGGGCGGACGGTCCGGCGCTCGATGCGGCGGTCCGCGGGATCGGCGGCCACCACCCGGTCCACGTACACGCCGGGCAGGTGCACGGCGTCCGGGGCGAGCTCGCCCGGCTCGACGATCCGGTCCGCCTCGACCAGGGTGATCCGGCCCGCGGTCGCGCAGAGCGGGTTGAAGTTGCGGGCGGCGGCGTGGAACACGCAGTTCCCGTGCCGGTCCGCCACCTCGGCCCGGACCAGCGCGAAGTCCGCCGTGATGGCCTCCTCCAGCAGGTACCGGCGGCCGCCGAACTCCCGGACCTCCTTCGCCGGTGAGGCCAGCGCCACCGAGCCGTCCGCCGCGTAGCGCCAGGGCAGCCCGCCCTCCTCGACCTGGGTGCCGACCCCGGCCGGGGTGTAGAACGCGGGGACGCCGGCGCCTCCGGCGCGCAGCCGCTCGGCCAGCGTGCCCTGCGGGGTGAGCTCCACCTCCAACTCGCCGGACAGGTACTGCCGGGCGAACTCCTTGTTCTCGCCGACGTACGAGGACGTCATCCGGGCGATCCGGCCCGCCCGCAGCAGCAGGCCGAGCCCCCAGTCGTCCACCCCGCAGTTGTTCGAGACCACCTGGAGGCCGGTGGTGCCGGTGTCCGCCAGGGCGCCGATCAGGGTGCTCGGGATGCCGCAGAGGCCGAAGCCGCCGACGGCCAGCACCGCACCGTCGGGGATGTCCCCGACCGCGTCGGCGGGGGAGTCCAGGACCTTGTCCAAGGGATCACCTCGTGAGGAGTGGGATACGGGAGAGGGCACGCCCGGGCCGGGCCCTGCGGGAGGGCCCGGCGGGAAGACCCGGCGGGATGGCTCGGCGGCCGCCGCCGGACGGCTGCCGAGCCCCTCCACCGTCACCGGACGCGGGCCGCCGCAGCCATGGCGGCTCCCGCCATGGGCGGGTACCAGCCCGTGTCGGCCGGCCACACCCGGACGTCCGGGGAGCGGCGCCGCCCGGGTGGTATGTCGGCCAGAGCCACATCACGGTGGACCGATGCGTCGCCCGGGCACATGTCGCCAGTCCCACCGCACACCTACGGTTCCGGCATCCACCCCGCCGCACCCTCAGGAGTCGGTCATCATGCGCAGCTCGACAGCCCCCACTCGGCCCGCCTCCGGCGCCCGCCCGGGCGAGACCCTGACCGGCGGCCCGGCCCGGAAGCTCGCCGCCGTCGCGGCGTGCGTCCTGCTCGCCGCGGGCTGCGCCAAGGCCGGCACCGCCGGGACGGCCTCGGCGGACGGCGGTGGTGCGAAGAGCCCGGTCAAGGTCGGCCTGGTGTACTCCAAGACCGGACCGCTGGCCGCCTACGGCAAGCAGTACCTGGAGGGCTTCAAGGCGGGGCTGAGCTACGCGACCAAGGGCACCGGCGCGGTCGACGGGCACAAGGTCGAATTCGAGGAGCAGGACGACGCGGGCGACCCGGCCAAGGCGGTGTCCGCCGCCAAGGACCTGATCGGCAAGGGCTACAAGGTCCTGGCCGGCTCCACCGCCTCGGGCGTCGCCCTCCAGGTGGGCCCGATCGCCGCCCAGAACAAGGTGCTCTTCGTCAGCGGCCCGGCCGCCGCCGACAAGGTCACCGGTTTGAACAAGTACACCTTCCGTTCCGGCCGCCAGTCCTTCCAGGACATCCGCACCGCGGCCTCGTTCATCGGTGACGCCAAGGGCAAGAAGGTCACCGTGCTCGCTCAGGACAACGCCTTCGGACAGGCCAACGTGGCTGCCGTCAAGGCCGTGCTCGGCGCCCAGGGCGCGACGGTCGACCAGGTGCTCGCCCCGCCGAGCGCCACCGACCTCACCCCGTTCGCCACCCAGGCCAAGACCGCCAAGCCCGACCTGCTGTTCGTCGCCTGGGCCGGCGACAGCTCCTCGGCCCTGTGGACGGCGCTCAACCAGCAGGACGTGTTCGCCGACACCAAGGTCGTCACCGGCCTGGATCTGGCCGCCTCCTACCCGCTGTTCGGCCCGGCGGCCGAGAAGATCTCCTTTCTGAACCACTACTTCAGCGGCGCCGCCGGCACCCCGGTGGAGAAGGCCATGGACGAGGCCGTCACCGCCGCCGGCGGGAAGACCGACATCTTCACGCCCGACGGCTTCACCGCCGCCCAGCTGATCGTGCACGCCGTCGAGGCCAACCACGGCTCCACCGACGACACGTCGGCCCTGGTCAAGGCGCTGGAGGGCTGGAGCTTCGACGGGGTGAAGGGGCGCACCACGGTGCGCGCCGAGGACCACGCCCTCCTCCAGCCGATGTTCCAGGCCCGGCTGACCGGTACCGGGGCCGCCGCCAAGCCCTCGGTGGAGAAGACCCTGACCGCGGACGAGGTGGCGCCCCCGGTCACCCCGATGGCGGGCTGATCCCGATGCCTGCTCCCACCGCCCCCACTCCTTCCCGGGCTGGTTCCCCGGCCCCGGCCCCGGCCACGGCCTCGCCCGCCCCGGTGCTGCGGCTGGACGGACTCGGTTGGTCCGTCCGCGGGGTGCCGATCGTCGAGGACGTCTCCTTCTCGGTCGGCGAAGGCGAGTTCATCGCCTTCATCGGCCCCAACGGCGCCGGCAAGACCTCCCTCTTCAACCTGATCTCCGGCATCTATCCGGCGACCCACGGCAGCCTCCACCTCGACGGTGTGGACGTCACCGCCGAGGCCGTGCACGCCCGGGCGCGCCGCGGCCTCGGCCGCACCTTCCAGACCTCCTCCCTCTGGCCGGGGATGACCGTCGCCGACCACGTCCGACTGGCCGCCCAGGCGGCGGCCGGACCACGCGCCTCGTACCGGCTCTGGCGCCGTGCCGACCGGTACCAGGAGCAGCTGGCCGAGACCCTCCACCGCACCGAACTCACCCACCGTGCGGACACCTTGGCGGGCGCGCTCTCGCACGGCGAGAAGCGCAAACTGGAACTGGCCGTCCTCCTCGTCTCCGATCCGCGGCTGATCCTGCTGGACGAGCCGATGGCGGGGGTCAGCGCCGAGGAGGTGCCGGCCCTCACAGAGCTGATCCGGTCCGTGCACCGCGACCTGGGCCGGACCGTCCTGATGGTCGAGCACCACATGGACGTCCTGCTCGGGCTGGCCGACCGCCTCGCGGTGATGCACCACGGCACGCTGCTCGCGCTGGACACCCCCGAGGCCGTGATGGCCGACCCGACCGTGCAACAGGCCTACCTGGGCGAGGCGCTGTGACCTCCTCTCCGCTCCCCTCGCCCGGTTTTACCTCCACCGCTGCCGCCGCCTCCGCGGCCGTGCCTACGTCTCCTGCCGCCCCTCTCCTCTCCGTTCGCGATCTGCGGGTGGTCATCGGCGGGCTGCACATCCTGCACGGTGTCGACCTCGACGTGGCCCCCGTCGGGGTCACCGCGCTCCTCGGCCGCAACGGCGCCGGCAAGACCACCACCGTCAAGGCCGTGATGGGCCTGGTGCCGCGCACCGGAAGTGTCCGCTTCTCCGGTGTCGAACTCGCCTCCCTTCCGACACATCTGGTGGTCCGTCATGGCATCGGCTACGCGCCCGAGGACCGGGGGATCTTCGCCGGCCTGACGGTCGCCGAGAACCTCCGCCTCGCCGAGCGCGTCGTCCGGGGCGGGGGCGAGACGGACGAGCCGAACTATCCGCTCGTCCACGAGCTCTTCCCCGAACTCAAGCAGCGGGCCGGCCAGTTGGCCGGGACGCTCTCCGGCGGCCAGCAGCAGATGGTGGCGATAGGCCGGACGCTGCTCAACCGCAACCGGTTGATCATCGCCGACGAGCCCACCAAGGGTCTGGCGCCGAAGATCGTGGCCGAGGTGGCCGAGGTCCTGGCGCGAGCGGCCGAGGCCGTGCCCGTTCTCCTGGTCGAGCAGAACCTCGCCCTCGTTCGACGGCTGGCCGGCACCTGCGCCGTCCTGGCCGACGGCCGTACCGCCCACCGGGGCGACACCGCCGAGCTGTTGGCCGACGAGGAGGCCGCCCGCCGCCTGCTCGGCGTCGGCTCCCGTCACCCGCTCGCCGGCGGACCCCGGCCCGCCGCTTCTCCGGCCACCCCTGTCGTCACCGCGGAGGTGAAGCCCTGATGGACACCGTCGTCCTCCTCTCCTGTACCGGACTAGGTCTTGGTGCGCTGTACTTCCTGGTCGCCTCCGGTCTGTCGTTGATCTTCGGTCTGATGGACGTGCTCAACTTCGCGCACGGCGCCCTGCTCTCCATCGGCGCCTACGCCACCTGGTGGGCCGGCACCGAGGCCGGCCTCTCCTTCTGGCTCGCGGTGCCGTTCGGCACCCTGGTCGGAACGGCCGCCGCCGTCCTGCTGGAGCTCTTCCTGATCCGCCCGCTCTACAGCCGGCCGCGCGATCAGATCCTCGCCACCGTCGGGGTCGGGCTCGCCGTGCCCGCCCTCCTGATGGGGGTCTGGGGCGCGGACGCCCGCCCCTTCCCCCAGCCGGCCGTGCTCTCCGGCACCTGGCACGTGCTCGGTGCGACCGTCCCGGTCAACCGCTTCGTGCTCGTGGCCGCGGCCGCGCTGCTGCTGCTCGCTCTTCGGTTGTTCCTCGCCCGTACCCGCTACGGGCTGATCGTCCGGGCCGGCGTCGAGGACCGGGCCATGGTCACGGCGCTCGGCATCGACGTCCGGAAGGCGTTCACCCTCGTCTTCGCCATCGGCGGGGCGGCCGCCGCGCTCGGCGGTGCCCTCGGTGGCCTCTACTTCGGTTCGGTCAATCCCGGCCAGGGGACCGGCCTGCTCATCTTCGCCTTCGTCGTCGTGGTGATGGGCGGCATGGGCTCCGTCACCGGGGCCGCCGTCGCCTCCGTGGGCGTTGGTCTCGTCCAGCAGTTCGCCAACTACTACACCGGCGCCGGGCTCGGCGACCTCTCGGTCGTCGTCCTGCTCGCCGTGCTCCTTCTCGTCCGACCCCGTGGACTCACCGGGAGGCTCGCGTGAGCGCCGAAACTCCGATCACGAGCACCGGTGGCCCCGCGGCCGACCGCAGCGCCGCCACCATGGCAGGGGGGACTGACACCAGCCCTGCCATGACCGCCATGCTGGCAGAGGGGACTGACACCAGCTCCGCCGACACCGTCACTGTGGCAAGGGGGACTGACACCAGCCTTGCCGAGACCCATTGTGAACACACGACCGACCTCGGCGCCATCCCTCGAACAGGTGATTCAGTCACTAATCGCTGGACACCGATGCACAGAGCGCTACGCTGGTGGCCGATCGCCCTGCTGATCACGCTCCTTGTCGCCCCATATAGTGCGCTTCCCGTCCCGGGACTGCTCGACGGCCCGCTCGGCAGCCCCGGCAGCCTGCAACTGCTCGCCCTGTGCCTGCTCTACGGGGCCCTCGCCTCCGGCTACGACCTCCTGCTCGGCCGTACCGGACTGCTCTCCTTCGGCCACGCGCTCTACTTCGCGACCGGCCTCTACGCCACCGACCTCGGGATGCTGGAACTGAGACTGCCGTTCGCCGCCGCGGCGGTCTTCGGCGTCGCCTGCACCGTCGCGCTGGCCCTGCTGCTCGGCTCGGTCAGCCTCCGCGTCACCGGCATCGGCTTCTCCATGGTCACCCTCGCCTTCGCCCAGGCCGGCTCGATCCTCGTCCAGCGCAACCCCGGTGGCGTCACCGGCGGTGAGGAGGGCCGCTCCGCCCCGGCCGACCTGCTGCCCTCCGGCCTGCTCGGGATCGAGAACACCGCCAACCTCTACTGGATCGCCGTCGGCTACCTGGTGCTGACGGTCGCCGTGGTCCACTGGGCCGTCAACTCGCCGGCCGGCCGGGTCTGGGAGGGGATCAAGGAGAACGAGCGCCGGGTGGAGGTGCTCGGACTGCGCCCCTACGGCTACAAGTTGGTCGCCTTCGTGCTCGCCGGCGGCCTCGCCGGGCTGGGCGGGGTGGTCTACCTGCTGCTGACCGGCGGCGCCACCCCGCAGGCCGCCGGCTCGGACGCCACGCTCGCCCTGCTGGTGATGGTGGTGCTCGGCGGCTCGGGGACCCGCTGGGGTCCGCTGCTCGGCGGTGTCCTCTACACCTGGGCCAGCCACCGGCTCGGCGACCTCGCCAACTCGACGACGATCGCGGACCTGCCCGCGGTCCTGCGGGTGCCACTCTCCCAACCCCTGTTCCTGCTGGGCACCCTGTTCGTCGCGGTGGTCTACCTGCTGCCCGGCGGCCTGGCTAGACTGCCTGCCCGCATTCGCGCCGCCCGATCCGCCCGTGCGGTCCGCACTCCGGCCGCTGCCCGGACCGCCCGTCCCACCGGAGGTACCCCCGCGTGAGCCAGTCGCCCCTGAAGCCCGAGGAGTTGACCGTCGCCGTGCCCGGAGGGGAGCTGGCGGTCCTGCGCTGGCCCGCCGCCGAGCCGGGCGCCCCGACGATCGTGGCGGTGCACGGCATCACCGCCAACGGCCTCGCCTGGTACGAGGTCGCCCGTCAACTCGCCGGGCGGGTCACCCTGCTCGCGCCCGACCTGCGGGGGCGCGGCGGGAGCCGCGCGGTCGCCGGGCCGTACGGGCTGGCCCGGCACGCCGACGACGTGGCCGCACTGATCACGGCCCTCGGCACGGGCCCGACCACCGTGGTCGGCCACTCGATGGGCGCCTGGGTCACCGCTCTGGCCGCCGTCCGGCACCCGGAACTCGTCCGCCGGGTGCTGCTGGTGGACGGCGCGCTGACCTTCCCGCTGCCGGAGGGCATCCGTGAGGAGGACGCGCTGGCCGCGGTGCTCGGCCCCGCGCTGGCCCGGCTGTCGATGACCTTCCCGGACCGGGACGCCTACCGCGAGTTCTGGCAGCGGCACCCGGCCTTCGGGACGGCCTGGTCGGCGGAGATCGACGCCTACACCCAGCGCGACCTGGTCGGTGTCGAGCCCGAACTGCGCTCCTCCTGCGTGCTGGAGGCCGTACAGACCGACGGCGCCCAGGTCCTGCTGGACCGGGACGCGGCCACCGCAGTGCACCGGCTGCCCTGCCCGGCCGAACTGCTCTGGGCCGAGCGCGGCCTGCTCGACGAGCCCCAGGGCCTCTACGACCACCAGCGGATCGGGCTGGCCGGGCTGGACCAGGCCCGGGTGCCGGCCTCGCTGGTGCCGGACACCAACCACTACTCGATCCTCTGGGGAGAGCCGGGGGCCGAGCGCATCGTCCGCGGCCTGCTCGCGGACGTCACCGCCGCGGGGTAGCGGGCCCGGCCCCGACGACGGCGGCTGGCGGGGTCCGTCCACCCCGTCGGCCGCGCCTGTCCCGGTCTGCCTTGTCCCGGTCTGCCCCGTCTCAGCCCGCAGCGCCGAGGAAGGTCTCCCAGCCGCCGCTCGGCGCCTGGCCGACGTTGAGCGTGCGCAGCTTGCGCAGGGTGGACTGGTCCTGCACCTCCAGCCACTCGACCAGCTGCCGGAAGGAGACCAGTCGGACGTCCGGCTTGCCCGCGATGGTCTTGAGGGTCTCCTCGACGGCGTCCATGTAGATGCCGCCGTTCCACTGCTCGAAGTGGTTGCCGATGAAGAACGGCGCACGGTTGCTGTTGTAGGCGCGGTCGAAGCCGGCCAGGTAGGAGTCCTTGGCCTGGGTGCGCCAGTCGTTGTACTTGGACGGGTCGCCCTTGGTGCTGCCCGCGGACTGGTTGGCCAGGATGTTGTAGTCCATCGACAGCACCTGGAAGGTGTGCCCGGGGAACGGGATGGACTGCAGCGGGAAGTCCCAGACCTTGCCGTCCTGCACCTTCTGCGGCCATATCTGCAGGCCGCCGGAGGAGCTGGCGTCGTACTTCCAACCCAGCTTCGCGGCCGTCGGCAGGAGCGCCTTCTGCCCCTCCAGACAGGGGGTGCGGCCGCCGATGAGCTCCTTCTTGTAATCGAAGGGGAGCGGGTCGACGTCGGTGAAGCCGGTGTTGGTCCGCCACTGGGTCACGAAGCCGATCGCCTGGTCGATCTCGCTCTGCCAGTCCTCCGGGGTCCACATGTTGACCCCGTTCTTGTCCGGGCGGCTGGAGCAGAAGTGCCCGTTGAAGTGGGTGCCGATCTCGTGCCCGGCCAGCCATGCCTGGCTGACGAGCTTGAGCGTGCTCTTGACCGCACCGTCCGACAGGTACGGGATGTCGGAGGCGCCGACCGAGTGCTTCGGCGGGTGGTACAGGTCGGCCTTGCCCTTGGGCAGGGCGTAGATCCCGGAGAGGAAGAAGGTCATCGTGGCCTTGTACTGCTCCGCCAGCTTGAGGAAGCGGGGGAACTGGCCGTCGTCGGTGCCACCCGCGCCGTCCCAGGAGAACACCACGAACTGCGGCGGCCGCTCACCGGGCTTGAGCTTCTCGGGCTTCGGCTGGTTCGGCTGCGGGCCGGTGTCGGCGTTGGAACCGTCGCCGATCGGAGTGCCCTTGGGCACCCCCGTCTTGGTCGGGTCGGTCGTGCCCGCCGGGGTGGTGCCGGGGCTGCCGCCGGTCGTGGGGGAGGAGGAGTTCTGGCTCGAACCGGATCCGCTGCTGGAACAGGCCGCGACCGCGCCGAGGGCCGCGGTCGCAGCGGTCGCACTGAGCACCGTCCTGCGCGAGATGCTGGTCATGGTCTCCCCTGGGTGCCGATGCCGGTGGTGAGGGCGGCCCGGGGCCGCACCGGTCAAATCGGGCAATTGATGAATTTTCCGCCGTTAGCATGCCATGTGGCCGCAGCGGCCACCAAGGCCGTCGACCCTCTACGAGAGTCAACACGTCAGCAGGGCCGGGCTGGGCTGCAAGGATTCGTCGTCTGTTGCCGTCCTGTGACGCTTCGCTCCTCGCGCCGCCAGGGGAGTACGGTACCGCCGGTCCGGCGGGGCGGGTCAGAGTTCGTCAGCGCTCGGTACGGCTCGTCGCCCGTCCGGGCAGATCTCGCCCATGGCGGGGGCGCGGCGAGGGGCGACCGGGGCCAGGGGTGCAGGCCGAGGCGCAGCGGTCAGAGCGCGGCGAGCCGTCGTCGGTTGCGGCGCACTATTCGCGCGATCGCGGTGCTGACGATGGTGGCAGCGGTGCAGGACACCGCGAGGCTCAGCCAGGCGGTGTCGAACCAGTGGCTGTTCAGCCAGCCCAGCGTCACGATGTAGGCGGCCCAGACCAGCGCCGCCAGAGCCGACCAGTGCAGGAAGCGGTGCGGGTGGGCGGGGGAGTGGCCGATGGCCACGTCCAGGACGGTCCGCCCGGCCGGGACGAACCGGGCGACCACCACCATGGCCGCGGCCGCCCCGTGAGGGCGTTCGACCAGGGCCTGTTGGACCCTGGTCACGCTGGCCGCCAGTTCCGGGCGCCGGGCGAGCCGGCGCTGGAGCAGCGGGGCGCCGCGCCGGGCGAGGTGCAGGAGGAGGAGGTCGCCGAGGAAGGAGGCCACTGCCACGCCCAGGCCGAGCAGCACCGGGGCGCCGTCGATCCGCGCCGTCTTGAGCACCGCCAGGATGACCAGTGTCCCGCTGGGGATGAAGGGCAGGAGGGCGTCTCCGAGCACGGCGAAGAGCGCCAGGGCGCAGATCCACGAGGATCCGATCGCCGCCACGAAGTTCAAGGCCTGTACTCCCTCCACGCCGCCCGGGGGAGCAGGTGGCCGCTGAGGTCAACGCTAGCGCCTCGACTTTTCATGCCATGAAGCACCCCGGTATGCCGCGGGTCACAGACCCCGGCCCCGACCTGCGCAAAGGCGCGAGCCCTCCACCCGGTGACTTCCGGCGCCGGCATGAAGTCGCCAGGCGTGTCCGACCGCTGGCTCTCCGTCATCCGAATGGTCGGTCGGCGGCACCGTACCGGGCCGTGCCCGCCGGCGCCGGGCGGGATCGAAGCGGGGCCGGAACGGGGCCGGCGTACGGGCCGGAGCGGGGCCGCTGCACGGGCCGCGGCGGAGCGGGCGTGAGGTCGGCGCGGTGGTCGGCGTGCAGGCCGGAACGTGCCGGATACGGGAACAGCCAGCCCGGCGCGGTGGTTGACCCCGGTCGGCAGCAGCGACCGCCGGGCCACCCGAGACCCGCGGTCGCCCACCAGGGCCGGCTCAAGAAAGCCAGAAGGGCGGACGGCATGACCACCGAGGACCAGCAGGAGCACCCGACCGAACCGCGGACCGGCGCGGCGATCCGGGGCACCGCCCGCGGCACGGCGCCCGCCCCGCTCTCCATCCTCGACCTGGCCACCGTGGGCGTCGGCTACACGCCCGCCGAGGCCCTGGCCGCGACCACCGCGCTGGCCCGCAACGCCGAGCAGTGGGGCTACCACCGCTTCTGGGTGGCCGAGCACCACGGCATGCCGGGAGTGGCCAGCTCCACCCCGGCCGTCCTGCTCGCCCACCTCGGCGCCAACACCACGACCCTGCGGCTGGGCTCGGGCGGGGTGATGCTCCCCAACCACGCCCCGCTGGCCATCGCCGAGCAGTTCGGCCTGCTGGAGGCCCTGCACCCGGGCCGGATCGACCTGGGGCTCGGTCGCGCCCCCGGCACCGACCCGGCCACCGCCCGGGCGCTGCGCCGCGGCCGCGCCGAGGGCGCCGACGACTTCCCGCAGCAGCTCGCCGAGCTGACCCACTTCCTCGACGGCGACTTCCCCTCCGGCCACCCCTACGCCCAGCTGACCGCCGTCCCCCAGGGCGACGGGCGCCCGCCGGTCTGGCTGCTCGGGTCCTCCGGCTTCAGCGCCCAGCTGGCCGGCCGCCTCGGCCTGCCGTTCGCCTTCGCCCACCACTTCAGCAGCGTCAACACCATCCCGGCGCTCGACCTCTACCGGGAGTCCTTCCGGCCCTCCGCGGTGCTCGCCGAGCCGTACGCGCTGATCGGTGTGAGCGCGGTCGCCGCCGAGGACGAGGGTGCGGCCCGTCGCCTCGCCCGCTCCGCGGCCCTCGGCATGCTCCGGCTGCGGCGCGGCAACCCCGGCCCGATCCCCACCCCGGAGGAGGCCGAGGCCTACCCGTACAGCCCGGCCGAGGCGGAGTTCATCGACAGCTGGCTCGACAACGTGGTGCTCGGCGCCCCGGGCGAGGTCGCGGACGGGCTGGAGGCCCTGCGCAAGCGGACGGGCGTGGACGAGCTGATGGTCACTTCGCACATCCACGGCCACGAGGCCCGGCTCCGCTCCTACGGCCTGATCGCCGAGGCGTACGGCCTGACGGCGGAAGCCTGACGGTCGAGGCCTGAGTACGGAAGGCCTGAGCACGGAAGGCCTGGGCGGAGAGGCCCGGCCGCCGGGTCCGCAGCGGGGCCGGCCCCGGTTACCGGCTGGTGTCCGGGCCGGGGCGGTCCTTGCGGAGTATGGCGGCGACGAGCTCGGCCTCGCCCGGCCGGGCGAAGTACCAGCCCTGGGCGGTGTCGCAGCCGGTCAGCCGCAGCCGTTCGGCCTGCGCGGCGCTCTCGATGCCCTCGGCGGTGACGGTCAGGCCGAGGGTGTGGGCCAGCTGCACCATCGCGCCCACGATCTGCTCGTCGGCGTCGCTGCGGCGGGAGCCGAGCTCGGGGAGTTCCGAAGGGTTCGTCGCCGGGGCCGGGTCGCGGAACCCCTCGATGAAGGTGCCGTCGAGCTTCAGGACGTGCACCGGCAGTCGGGAGAGGTAGGCCAGGTTGGAGTAGCCGGTGCCGAAGTCGTCGATCGCGATCCGCACGCCCATGTCCGCGAGCGCCTGGAGCGCCTGCAACGGCCGTCCGCCGGGGCCGAGCAGGGCGCTCTCGGTGATCTCCAGCTGGAGCAGCCGGGCCGGCAACCCGGTGCGTTCGAGGGCGCGGGCGACGTCGGCGACCACGTCGGAGTCCCAGATCTGGCGCGCGGCCAGATTGACGCTCACGAAGGTCTCGGTCTCGGGGAACTCGGTGAGCCACTGCCGGGCCTGGCGGCAGGACTCCTCCAGTACCCAGGTGCCGAGGGGCACGATCGCGCCGGTCTCCTCGGCGAGCGGGATGAAGCGGTCCGGAGAGAGCGTCCCGTAGCGGGGGTGGCGCCAGCGGACGAGGGCCTCCGCGCCGTGGACGGCTCCGTCGGCCAGGCCGACCAGCGGCTGGTACTCGATGGTGAACTCGCCGCGCTCCAGGGCGGGCCGCAGTGCGGTGGCGAGGAGCTGGCGGGTCAGCTGGTGGGCGCCGCGGTCCGGGTCGTAGAGGGTCCAGCGGGCGCGGCCGTCGGCCTTGGACCAGTAGAGCGTGGCGTCGGCGTCCTTGACCAGGTCGGTCGGGGTGGTCTCGTGCACGGACCGTTCGACGACGCCGACGCTGGCCGTGATGACCAGCCGGTGTCCGGCGACGTCGAAGGGGTGTTCCAGTTCCTGGAGGATCCGGGCGGCCAGGTCGGTCAGTTGGTCGCTGCCCCGGCTGTCGGTGACCAGGACGGCGAACTCGTCGCCGCCCATCCGGGCCACCAGGTGGGCGTCGTGCCCGGAGAACCCGCCGCGCAGCCGGGCGGCGACGGCGATCAGCAACTGGTCGCCGATGTGGTGCCCGAGCGTCTCGTTGATCGCCGCGAAGCCGTCGAGGTCCAGATAGCAGACGCCGACCCGGCGCCCGTCCGCCGGCGCGAGGACGGTGTCGCTGGTGCCGGCGGTGTCGGTGGTGTCGGGAGCCTCGGCGGGCTCAGCAGTCCCGGTGGCCCCGGTGGCCGTGGCGCAGGCGGCGTCGAGCCGCTCGAAGAAGGACGTCCGGTTGGGCAGTCGGGTCAGCGGGTCGTGCAGGGCCTGGTACTCCAGACGGTCACCGAGCCGGCGCTGCTCGGTGATGTCCTCCACCAGTGCGAGGGTGTAGAGCGGCTGGCCGGCGCCGTCCCGGATCAGCGAGACGGTGACCTTGCTCCAGACGGTGCGGCCCTCGCGGTGCTTGAGCTGCTTCTCCACGCGGAACCGCTCCCGCCCGCCGTGGACGAGTTCGGGGAAGAGCCGGTGCGGCATGCCCTCCGGATCGATGATCTCGTGCAGGTGGGTGCGGACCAGTTCGCCGACGCTGCGTCCGATCAGGGCGGCGAAGGCGGGATTGACCTCGATGATCCGGTCTTCGGGGTCGATCAGGGCCATCCCGATGACCGCGTCGCAGAAGGCGGCCCGGAATCGGGATTCGCTGGCCCGCAGCGCGGCCAGCAGGCGGTCGCTCCCGCCGTTCTCCTGGCCGGGGCCGTCGACGGCGCTCCGGTGGGTGCCGTCGGTCAGCGGCGCCGAGCAGGTGGGGCAGAGCAGCATCCCGGGGTCGTCCAGCACGGTTCCCGCCGCACTCGCCGCACTCGCCGTGCCGACGGCCCGGCCGCCGGTCGCGACAGCACCGACGGCCGTGACGGAACCGACGACGCCGACCGGACCGACTGGACTGATCGAACCGACCGGACCAACCGGACTGGCCGGACCGACGGTGCTGATGTCCGGGCCCAGGAGGGGTGTTGTGAGGTGACGGTGGTGCGGTGTTTCCTCGTGCCGCACGCCCGGGTGGTGTGCGTCGGCCCCCTCGTTCTGGCCCGGCACGGCATGCTCCCGTCCGCTGCTGACGTTGGATGCTGGTCCGGCCGGCCGATCGGGACTCCGGCGGCCGGCTCCGCACTCTGTCGCGGTCCTCGGAGTCGGTCCGGTGCGGGGCGCCCGCCGTGGGGCGCTGTCGCGCGGAGACCCGCGTGAAGAACAGGGCGCTGCGGCCGATCATAGGCCGCGGCGGCAACGGGCGGTGACCGCCGCCAGGGTGATTCGCCCGCTTTGTGATCATGTGCGGCGGTACGCGCAGACGCCCCCGGTGCACATCACATGATGTGCGCCAGGGGCGCGTGCGCCGAGATCGCGCCCCCGGGCGCCGACCGCGCGCCCGGAGCGGCCGGAGCGCGCCGGGATCCGCCGGGGTCCGACGGGATCCGTCGGGGCGTCAGGCCAGCTTGGCGGTGAGGGTGATGGTGGTGCCGGTGAGCGCCTTGCTGACCGGGCAGTTGGCCTTGGCGTCCTCGGCGGCCTTGGTGAAGTCGGCCTCGTCCAGTCCGGGCACCTCGCCGGTGACGGTCAGGTGGATGCCGGTGATGCCGGTGCCGGGCTGGAAGGTGACGTCGGCCTGGGTGTCCAGCTTGACGGGCGGGGTGCCGGCGCCGGTCAGGCCGTGCGAGAGGGCCATCGAGAAGCACGCGGAGTGAGCGGCGGCGATCAGCTCCTCCGGACTGGTCTTGCCGTTGGGCTGTTCGGCCCGGGCCGGCCAGGAGACGGGATACTCGCCGATCCCGGACGAGGCGAAGGTCACCTGCCCCTTGCCGTCGAGCAGGTTGCCTTCCCAAGCGGTGCGGGCGGTGCGGGTGGTTGCCACGATCGGTACCTCCATTACTGAGGGACTGCTGAGTCGTCACTTCCGGTCATGCGCGCACCAGCCTACGGGGCGGCCCCCGTTCGGCCCGGGGCGGCGCGGGCCCGGATCGGCGCCGGGTGCCGGGCGGTGCGGGCAATGTCCGGATTGTGGACGGATCCGCCAAAAGGTGCGGCTCCACCACGGGGGCCCTGTTAGATTTGCCCGGGCCCGAGCCCGGCCGCCGTACGGCCGGGTGCCCACTTCAGACACCGGGAGCCGCCCCGATGACGGACCACCCCACGACCCCCGACGCAGGCCTGACCGACGGGGTCGACGCCGCCGTGCGGGCGGAGCTGACCAGCCTGCGCGAGAGCATCGACAACATCGATGCCGCGGTGGTCCACATGCTGGCCGAGCGCTTCAAGGCGACCCAGCGGGTCGGCCGGCTCAAGGCCGAGCACAAGCTGCCGCCGGCCGATCCGGCGCGTGAGCGCGACCAGATCAAGCGGCTGCGGGAGCTGGCCGCCGGGGCCAAGCTGGACCCGGTCTTCGCCGAGAAGTTCCTGACTTTCATCATCGCCGAGGTCATCCGGCACCACGAGGCCATCGCCCGCGCCTGAGAGCGCACCCCCGAGGGGGGCGGTGGTGAGCCGTCGAGGACGGCCCCGGCGCCGCCCGGCCCGGACATGTCGGGGGCGGCTAAACGCCGGATTTCGTGAGGCTCCGGGGTTGGCGTAGCGTGCAGGTTCCCCCAGCCGGAGAGGTGGAGCAGCGACGATGGCGGTGAACCTGCCCGAAACGCCGAGCGATGCCGGGTCCGGTCCGGCCCCCGCCGCCGGACGCGGCCCCGGTGCTTCCGAGGCCCCTGACGCACCCGGAGGCCGCGCCGAGGCCCGCCGCCGTGCGCGCGGTTCGCGTGGCCGCAAGGCCCGGCGGACCGGGCGTCGGCCCCGGCCCTGGTGGATCGAGATCCCGGCGATGGCGGCGGTGGGCCTGGTGGTCGCGCTGCTGATCAAGACCTGCCTGTTCCAGGTGTTCACCATCCCGTCCGGCTCGATGGAGAACACGCTGCGGATCGGCGACCGGGTGGGCGTGAACAAGCTGGCGCCGCTGACCGGCTGGAAGCCGGAGCCCGGGCAGCCGGTGGTGTTCAAGGATCCGGGTGGCTGGCTCCCGCCGCAGCCCGTCGACTCGAACCCGTTCACCAACGCGGCCGGCTCGGTGCTGAGCTTCGTCGGCCTGGTGCCGCCGAAGGACGACAACTACCTGGTCAAGCGGGTCATCGCGACCGGCGGCCAGACCGTGCAGTGCACGGGCACCACGCTGACCGTCGACGGGAAGAAGGTCGACGAGCCGTACCTGCACCCCGGCGACGACTCCTGCGCGGGCCTGGACTTCGGGCCGGTGACGGTGCCCTCGGGCCACGTCTGGGTCGAGGGCGACCACCGCAGCGACTCGGCGGACTCCCGCTACCACCAGCGCGGTCCGGGGGGCGGGGCAGTGCCGGTGGACAACGTGGTCGGGCCGGTGTCGGCCGTGGTGTGGCCGCTCAATCACCTCGACTGGTTCGGCTGGGTCGGCCGCTGACCTGCCGCTCGGCGGCGACCCGCTCCGAAGAGTCCGGAGCGTCCCGGGTGTCCGGAGCGTCCCGGGAGTCCCGAGCACCCTTGGCGTCCGCGGCCGCCGGCTTGCCGGTCTGCGCCGCGAAGGCGCCGGTCAGCACGAGCAGGCCGCCCGCGATCTGCGGCAGACCGAGGTGCTCGCCGAGCAGGACCCAGGCCAGCACGGTGGCGACGACCGCCTCAAGGTTGGCCACCACCCCGGCGACCGGGGGCGAGAGGTGCCCGACGGCGATCACGCCGGTCAGGTAGGCGAGCACGGTCGCGATGAGGATCATCCAGGCGGCCGGGAGCAGCGCGGGCAGGGTGTGCCCGTTCATCACCACGGACCCGCCGAGCGTGCTCCAGTCGGCCTGCCAGGGCCGGGTGAAGACGGTGAGCAGGACGGCGCCGATCAGCAGCCCGAACGCGCTGACCGCCAGCGGGTCGACCGGGCGCTCGCCCCGGCGGCCGGCGTCGGCGAGCACGAAGTAGCCGACCTGGCAGCAGGCCGCGCCGAGGGCGAAGAGCACGCCCAGCGCGTCGAAGCTCAGGCCGTTCCAGACCTCCACCACGCAGGCCAGCCCGGCGACCGCGACGCCGGCGCCGATCGCGGCGCCCCGGCTGATCGGCTTGCGCTGGACGAGCTTGACGTAGCCGATGAGCAGCGGCGGTCCGAGGTACTCGATGAGCAGGGCGACGCCGACCGGGATGCGGGAGATCGCCGCGAAGTAGCAGGCCTGGACGCCGGCCACGGCGAGCAGGCCGAACCCGATCAGCAGGCCGGGGCGGCGCAGGACGGCGCCACGGTGGCGGTAGGCGATGGGGAGCAGGGCCACGGCGGCGCCGGTGACCCGGAGCCACACCACGTGCAGCGGTGAGAGGCCGGCCTCGATCAGCGGTTTCGCGGCGGTGCCGGAGCCGCCGAAGGCGAACGCGGAGACCAGCGCGAGGCTGAGGCCGAGGGTTCTGCCCGTGGGGAGGGTGGGCGAGGCCGTTGATCTGTGCACCGACGCATTGTGACAGTCATACCGGGCGTTCAGTAAGGTGCCATTCCGTCATTTGGTCCTGCACGGAACTGTGCGCAGCGGCGCACTCACCCAGCCTGCGCACGACCCTCCCGCCGTCCGCGCCCCCTCGCCGTCCGGGCCCCCCGCCGCCCAAGCCCCCCCGCCGCCCAAGCCTCCCCCCGCCGCTACCCGGCGTTCGCCCCCGCCCCGGTGAGCGTGTCCGGCCCGCCCGTGGGCTGGGTGGTCGGCTGCGTGGTCGGCGCCGTGGTCGGGCCGGTGGAGGGTGTCGGCCGGCCGGTGGGCCGCCCGGTGGGCCGCGTCGTCGGCGGGGCGGTCGGCTGCTGGGTGGCCGGGGGCACGGTCGGCGGGCTGGTCACGCCGCCGCCGCCGGAGTTCGAGCCGCCGGCTGGCGTGGTCGGACCCGAGCCCGAGCCCGAGCCGGCCCCGGCGCCGTCGCTCGGCGGGGTGGTCGGCGCCGCGGGGGCGGTCGAGCCGCCGTTCGAGCCGGTCCCGGTCGACGGGGTGGCGCTCGGCGAGGACGGGGCCGTCGGCAGATCGGTGGCGCCGGCGGAGTCGCCGCCGTCGGCCGGGGTCTGGAAGTCGCTGACCGGCACGCCCTTGAGCGCCGCCTTCATGTAGCTGGTCCAGATCTGCGCCGGGAACTGGCCGCCCGCCGCGCCGTCGATCCCGCCGACGCCGCTCAGACTGACCTGGGCCCCGTTGCCCGGGTCCTGGCCGAACAGGGCCACCGAGGTGACCAGCTCGGGGGTGTAGCCGACGAACCAGACCGACTTCTGGTCGTCGGTGGTGCCGGTCTTGCCTGCCACCGGGCGGCCCAGCGCCTTCGCTCGCCAGCCGGTGCCGCCCGGGTCGCTCACCACGCCCTGGAGCATCGAGGTGACCTGGTTCGCGGTGTCCGTGCTGATCGCCTGGGTGGTCTTGTGCGCGGGCAGCGGGAGGGCCTCGCCCTCGCGGTCCACGGACTGCACCAGCCACGGGGTGATCTGCTTGCCGCCGTTGTCCAGCGCCGCGTACACGCCGGCCATGTCGAGCACGCTCGGGGTGGCCGCGCCGAGCGGGATGGACGGCACCGGGTCGAGGCCCGGGGTGCTGCCGGGCAGGCCCAGCGCGATGCCGGTGTCCTTGACCTTCTGGAGCCCGGTGTCCTGGGCCAGCTGGGCGAACGCCGAGTTGACCGACCAGTCGGTGGCCTGCTGGAGGGAGATCTGGCCGTAGCTCCTGTCGCCCTCGTTCGGCGGCGCGTACGGGGTGCCCTTGCCGCCGCGGACCTTGCGGCCGCTGGTGCCGTCGTAGACGGTGCGCGGGGTGACGGTCCGGCCGTCCTGGGTCTTGGCGTTGTTCTCGAACGCGGCCGCCAGGGCGATCGCCTTGAAGGTCGAGCCGGCCTGGTAGTCCCGCCGGGTCGCGTTGTCGACGTAGTGCTTGACGTAGTCGACGCCGCCGTAGAGGGCGACGACCGCGCCGGTCTTCGGGTCCACGGAGACGGCGCCGGCCTGGGCGGCCGCGTCCTTCTTCCGCTTGTCCGGGTTCAGGGTGTCGCGCAGCTGCGCCTGGACGGAGTCCTGGAGGGCCTGCTGGCGGGCCGGGTCGATGCTCAGCTTGATCGTGTAGCCGCCCTTGGCCAGCTCGGTCTCGCTGATGACCTGGTTCGAGGTGAGGTACTGGGTGGCCTCGTTCACCAGGTAGCCGGTCTGGCCGGACAGGCCCGGGTTGGGCTGCGGGTCCTTGACGTCCGGGAACGTGATGGCGGACCGCTCCTCGGCGGAGAGCCAGCCCTCCTTGACCATGCCGTCCAGCACGTAGTTCCAGCGGTTGACGGCGTTCTGCTTGCCGGCCGGGGTCGCGGTGGCCACGTCGTAGGCGCTCGGGGCGTTCAGCAGGGTGGCCAGGTAGGCGCCCTGGGCGGGGTCGAGCGCGGAGGCGTCGACGCCGAAGTACGCGTGGGCGGCGGCCTGGATGCCGTAGGCGCCGCGGCCGTAGTAGGAGGTGTTCAGGTAGCCGGAGAGGACGTCGTCCTTGCTCTCGGTGGCGTCCACCTTGATGGCTATGAAGAGTTCCTTCACCTTGCGGGTGACCGACTGCTTCTGGTTCAGGTACGTGTTCTTCACGTACTGCTGGGTGATCGTGGAGCCGCCCTGGGTGCCCGCGCCCTTGGCGGTGTTGACCGCGGCCCGGAGCAGGCCCTGCACGTTGACGGCGCCCTCGTGGTAGAAGTTGCGGTCCTCGGCGGCCAGTGCGGCGTGCTGGGCGGCGGGGGAGACCTTGTCCAGGCTGACGTTCTGCCGGTTGGTCTGGCCGGTGCGGGTGATCACGGAGCCGTCGGCGTAGAGCCAGGTGTTGCTCTGCGCGGTCGCGGCGGCGTGCGCGTCGGGGACCTTCACCAGCGTGACCCCGAGCGCGAACAGGCCGACGCCGAGCAGCAGGGCCACGGCGAGGCCGAGCAGGCTCATCCGCCAGGTGGGGATCAGCCGGCGCCAGCCGGTGCGCTTCGGACGGCGGGGCTTCCTGCCGCCGGTCGCGGGGGCGGCGCGCTGGAAGCGTTTGACCGGTCGGAGGCCTGTCGACGGCGTGCGACGGCCGCTCTGGGCGTTCTCGGACAAGGCGCGGCCTTTCCTGCGGGCGGACCGGGTCGGCCTGCACGGACGGGGACATCGGTGGTTAGGGACCTTTGTCCCGATTCCGGTTTACTGCCCTGGACGAGCCGGGCGGGCCGATTGGCTCCACCGGAACGGCAATCGAGACCGACATCACACGCAAAACGGACGTCGAAGGCCAAAAAATTGAGGAGCCCCTCGCTGCTGCGAGAGGCTCCCCAAATGTCTGTGCGCCGCCAGGGACTCGAACCCCGGACCCGCTGATTAAGAGTCAGCTGCTCTAACCAACTGAGCTAGCGGCGCCTGCTGACCTGGAAAACAATACACGGTCCCGGCGGGTGCCTCGAACCGCCCGGAACCGCCCGCATCCGCGCGGGAGCCGGCCCGCCGCCGAGCTGTCCGTTTCCGCCCGGTTGGGGTGCAGTTCGCCGCCGGTTAGGGTGGAACGGTGCCCAGCCCCAAGCCCGGACACCCGAACGCGCGGAAGGCGGTCGCCGCGCTGCTGATGCTCAGCGCCACGGCGTACACCGCGTGGGTGCTGGAGGTCGTGCTGAGCACCGGACTCGACCCGGTGCAGGCGTACATCAGCGAACTCGCGGCCGAGGACCAGCCGCTGGGCGGCCTGTTCCGGGCCACCGACCTGGCCGCCGGGCTCTGTGTGCTCGCCGCTGCCGTCACCGCCCTCGCCGGCGGGCAGGCCGGGCCGCGCGGTGCCCGGCGCGGGTGGGCGGTGGCCGGCTGGTCCGCCCTCGCCCTGTTCGGCGCGGCGACCGCCGCCGACTCCCGGCTGCCGCTCAGCTGCGCCCCCACCAGCGACGAGATGTGCGCCGCCCGCGAGACCGCCGGGCTCGTCCCCGCGACCCACACCGCGCACGCCGTCACCAGCAGCCTCGCCATGCTCGGTGCGCTCACCGGGCTGGCCGCGCTCACCGTGGCCGCCCGCCGCTACGGCTGGTGGCCGCCGGTGCGCCGGATCGGGCCCTGGCTGCTCGGCGCCGAACTGCTGGCCACCGGCTGGAGCCTGGCCGCGATCGCCGCCTTCGAGGCCGGGCGCGGCACCTGGGCGCTCGGGGCCGGCCAGCGGCTCCAGGTGCTGCTGGTGGCGCTCTGGCTGGCCGTCCTGGCAGTGAGCCTGGCCCTCCCCGCGGGGGCGCCGGGCGACGAATCCACCTGGTCCGACGCTTCTCCGCCGGCGCACCGGGGGCCCCGGTCGGCCGAACGGCCCCCGGGCCGGGAGCCGGCATGACCGCACCCGACGACCCCCGCACCCGGGCGCGCTTCCTGCGCGTCGACGGCGTCCCGCTGCACGTCCGCACCGAGGGCAGCGGCCCGGTCTGCCTGCTCACCGGGGGCCTCGGCAGCAGCTGGTTCGACTGGGACCTGGTCGTCCCCTTCCTCACGCCCTACCGCACCGTGGTCCGCTTCGACCGGCCCGGCTACGGGCTGAGCGCCCCCGAGCCCGCCACCGGGCGGCCCGCCCCGACGGCCGCCGGCGAGGCCGAGCGGATCCGCGCGGTGCTGGACGGCCTCGGGCTGCGCGGGCCCTGCACCGTCGTCGGCCACTCGCTGGCCGGCTTCCACGTCGAGGCCTTCGCCCGGCTGCACCCCGACCGGGCTGCCGGGCTGGTCCTGGTGGACAGCAGCGTCGAGCCGGCGGCCCGGCCGTACCCGGCCCCCGGCGCGCGCGACCTGGCGGCCCGGGCGCTCGCGGGCGCCGCCACCGCCGTCGCCGTGCCGTACCTGCTCGGCCCGGCCGCCCGCCGGCTGACGGCCCGGCTGTCCACGGTCTGCCGCGAGGACCTCGCCCCGGCGCCGTTGGTGCGGCACTGCTACCGCACCGGCCGGGCCCTGCGCGCCCTGCTGCGGGAGAACGCGCGCTACCTCGACCTGGCCGCCGAGGTGGACGGGCTGCGGCGCACCCGGCCGCTGCCGGAGGGCCTGCCAGTCACCGTGCTCGCCGCCGACGACGGCTGCCGCAGCCGCCGTACCGAGGAGTGGCTGGCCGGCCAGCGGGAGCTCGCGGCGCTGCTCGGGGCCGACTACCGCACCACCGCCCCGGCCGGGCACCTGGTGATGTTCGACCGCCCGGACGCGGTGGCCTCCGCCGTCCTGGACACCGGCTGAGGCCGGGCACCCGCTGCGGCAGCCACTGAAAGGCGCACTGAAACGCCTCAGGCCGCCCACCGAAGTGAGCGGCCTGAGACCTTGCCATGTGCGCCGCCAGGGACTCGAACCCCGGACCCGCTGATTAAGAGTCAGCTGCTCTAACCAACTGAGCTAGCGGCGCCTGCTGACTCGGAGAACTTTACACGGCGCCCGGTCGATCCGCCGAATCGCTTTCGAGTGGTCACCCGTAGTGATCGCCCATGGTGACCGCCCGTAGTGATCACCCCCAGCGATCGCGGGCGGCCGGCTACGACTCCGGGTAGTGGCAGGCCGCCTGGTGGTCCTGTGCCGGGGTGTCGCCGAGGAGCGCCGGCCGTTCCTGCTCGCACCGCGTGCGGGCGGCCCGGTCGGCGAGGCGGGCGTACACCGGGCAGCGGGTGCGGAAGGGGCAGCCGGTGCGCCGCTCGGTGGGGGAGGGCGGGTCGCCGGCGAGCAGGATGCGGTCGCGGGCGCGCTCGGCGGCGGGGTCGGGCAGCGGGACGGCGGAGAGCAGGGCGCGGGTGTACGGGTGCCGGGGGCGGTCGAAGACGGCGGAGACCTCGCCCTGTTCGACCGTCCGCCCGAGGTACATGACGCTGACCCGGTCGGCGAGGTGCCGGATCACCGAGAGGTCGTGCGAGACGAACAGGTAGGAGAGGCCGAGTTCGGCCTTGAGCGCTTGCAGCAGGTTGAGCACCCCGGCCTGGATGGAGACGTCCAGGGCGGAGACCGGTTCGTCCAGGACCAGCAGTTTCGGCCGGACGGCCAGGGCCCGGGCGATGGAGACGCGCTGGCGTTGCCCGCCGGAGAACTGGTGCGGGTAGCGGGCGGCGTGGTCCGGGTCGAGGCCGACCTGGTGCAGCAGTTCGGGCACCCGGCGGGCGATCTCCTCGCGGGCGGCGTGCTGGGCGCGCAGCGGTTCGGCGATGATGTCGCCGATCGGCATCCGCGGGTCGAGGCTGGCCATCGGGTCCTGGAAGACGATCTGCAGTCGGGCGCGCAGCCGGTGGGCCTCGGCGCGGGAGAGCTTGGCGGTGTCGTGGCCGAGCAGTTCGATCCGGCCGGTCTCGGGGGCGGTGAGGTTCAGCAGTTCGAACAGCGTGGTGGACTTGCCGGAGCCGGACTCCCCGACCAGGCCGAGGGTTTCGCCCTCCCGGAGGTCCAGGTCGACGCCGTCCACCGCGTAGACCTCGCCGACCCGGCGCTTGAACACCGTGCCCTTGAGGAGCGGAAACGTTTTGCCAAGGCCGCTCACCGCCAGCACCGGCGCCCGCGAGCCCCGGTCCCCCCGGCCCTCCGGAGCGGCCGACGGGGCCGGAAGCGCCGGCACCGGGTAGACGTCGGCCGGCGCGGGCCGCCGCTCGGCCAGCTCCGCCGACCGGACGCACGCCGCCAGGTGCCTGTCGCCCCCGGCCAGTTCCGGCTCCGCCGCCGAGCAGCGCTCCTCCGCGAGCGGGCAGCGGGCGGCGAACGGGCAGCCCGGCGGCAGGTCGGCCATCGGGGCGGGTGCGCCGGGGATCGGGACGAGCGGGCCGCCGAGCCCGTCCAGCCGGGGCACCGCGCCGATCAGGCCGAGTGTGTACGGGTGGCGCGGGGCCGCGAACAGCTCGTCCACCCCGGCGGTCTCGACCACCCTCCCCGCGTACATCACCGCGACCCGGTCGGCCATCCCGGCGATCACCCCGAGGTCGTGGCTGACCAGGACGAGGGCCGCGCCGGTCTCCCGCTGCGCGGTGCGCAGCACGTCCAGCACCTGGGCCTGGATGGTGACGTCCAGCGCGGTGGTCGGCTCGTCGGCGAGCAGGATGTCGGGGTCGTTGGCGATCGCCATGGCGATCATCGCGCGCTGGCGCATGCCGCCGGAGAACTCGTGCGGGAAGCTGTCCAGGGCCCGTTCGGGGGCCGGGATGCCCACCAGGTCGAGGAGTTCGGCGGCCCGGCGGCGGGCGGTGGCCCGGTCGACCCGCTGGTGGATGCGGACGGCCTCGGCGATCTGGTCGCCGATCCGGTAGACCGGGGTGAAGGCGGACAGCGGGTCCTGGAAGACCATGGCGATCCGGCGGCCGCGGATCGCGGCGAGCTCCTTGCCGGGCAGCCCGACCAGTTCCCGCCCGTCCAGTCGCACCGAGCCCTGGACGCCGGCCGTCTTGGGCAGCAGTCCGAGCACGGACAGCGCGGTGACGGACTTTCCGGAGCCGGACTCGCCGACGATGCCGAGGGTCTCGCCGCGCCGCAGGGTGAGGTCCACCCCGCGGACGGCGGGGACGGGGCCGTGCGGCCCGGCGAAGTCCACCCGCAGGTCGCTGACGGCGAGCAGGGGGGTGTCGACGGTGGTGGTCACGGCTTCTTCCTCCGGGCGGGGCGGCGGCGGGGCGCGCCCCCGGCGGTGGGGTCGAGGGCGTCGCGCAGCCCGTCGCCGATCAGGTTGACGGCGAGGACGAACAGCACCAGCAGCCCGGCGGCGAAGTAGAACAGCCAGGGGAACACCGGGGCTTCGCTGGTCCCGGCGGCGAGCAGGGTGCCGAGCGAGACGTCCGGCGGTTTGACGCCGAAGCCGAAGTAGGAGAGCGCGGTCTCGCTCATCACGGCGCCGCCGACCGCGATGGTGGCGTCGATGATGAGGAAGGAGGCGACGTTCGGCAGGATGTGGCGGGTGATGATCCGCAGTGGCCGCACCCCCATGAACCGTGCGGCGCGGACGAATTCGCGCTCGCGCAGCGAGATGGTCATCGAGCGGACCACCCGGGCGGTGATCATCCAGTTGAACAGGGCGAGCAGCAGCACGAAGGCGATCCAGCCGGCGCTCTTCAGCCGGGGCGAGACGATGGTGATGATCAGGAAGCTGGGGAAGACCAGCAGCAGGTCCACCGCGAACATCAGCGCGCGGTCGGCCCAGCCGCCGAAGTAGCCGGCGCAGGCGCCGACCAGGGAGGCCAGCACGGTGGAGAACAGCGCCACCAGCAGGCCGATGACCAGCGACTTCTGCAGGCCGCGGACGGTCTGGGCGAAGACGTCCTGGCCGATCCCGTTGGTGCCGAACCAGTGCTCGGCGGACGGCGGTTGGTGCAGCGCGCCGAAGTCGGGGGCGGCGTAGTCCCAGGGCGTCAGGTACGGCCCGCCGAAGGCGAGCGCGAACAGCAGCAGGACGATCACGGCTCCGGCGACGGCCCCGCGGGCGGCGAGCAGCCGGGCGAGGACGAGCCGGGCCCGGCCGGTGGTGCGGGGGGCGGCGGCCGGGGCGGCCGGTTCCACGGCGACGGTGGTCACGTCAGTTCACCTCCGGTCAGGACCGCACGCGCGGGTCGAGGGCGGCGTGCAGGGTGTCGGCGAGGAAGCCGGAGGCGAGGACGACGACGGCGGTGAACAGGTTGACGGCGACGACCGAGTTGACGTCCTGTTCGTTGATCGACTGGATCAGCCACTCGCCCATGCCGTGCCAGCCGAAGATCGTCTCGGTGAAGATCGCGCCGGTGAAGATGCCCAGGAAGCTGTAGGCGAACATGGTCGACATCGGGATCACCGCGGTCCGCAGCCCGTGCTTGACCAGCGCCCGGCGGCGGGTGAGCCCCTTGGCCTCGGCGGTGCGCAGGTAGTCGGAGCCGAGCACGTCGAGCATGGTGCCGCGCTGGTAGCGGCTGTAGGTGGCGAGGCCGCCGAGTGCGAGCGAGATGGTGGGCAGCAGCAGGTGCAGCGCCCAGTCGGCGAGGTGGGCGCCGAGGCCGCCGGTCAGTCCGGGGGTCTCGTAGCCGGTGAACGGGATGACGTCGTGGCCGGCCGCGTCCTTGGCGGCGATGGCGCCGTTCTTGAGGAACAGCGCGACCAGGAAGACCGGGGTGGAGAGCAGGACGAAGGAGAGCACGGTGAGCAGCCGGTCGGAGATCCGGTACTGGCGGACGGCGCTCCAGGCCCCGGCGGCGATGCCGAGGACGATGCCGAGCAGGCTGCCGAGCAGCAGCAGCCGCAGCGAGACCCAGACCCGGCGGCCGAAGTCGTCGGTGACCGGGGTGTCGTGGATGGTCCGGCCGAGGTCGCCGTGGAGCAGCCCGTCGGCCCAGTGGCCGAAGCGTTCGACGACCGGGGTGCGGTCGTTCAGGTTGAGCGCAGTGAGCTGGCGCTCGACCGACTCGGCGGCCGGGCGGGGGACCTTGGCGTCGAAGTAGGTGCGCGGCTGGAGGGCGGTCGCGGAGATCGCGTACGCCAGGAAGACGGCGGCGATCAGCAGCACCGCGTAGTAGCTCAGGCGCTTCGCCAGGTAACGGAACATCAACGGCCGCCCGGGGTGGGGGAGGGGCCGACGCGTCTGGTGGGCATCGGGTGGTGGCCTTCGGTCGGGGCCCGTTCAGGCCTTCGGACGGCAGGGGGACGGGGCGGTACGGGGAAAGCGCAGGTCAGAGTCTGGCACCGGTGCGAGGCCGGGGTGTTGCGGCGGTATTGCCGCAGATGACTTCTGGATCAGGTGTGCGGTCCTCCCCCTGGTGACGGAACTGATCGGCTGTTACGTTCTGCTGGCCCGGTGCCGACTTGGCTGCCCACGCTCAAGCCCCGCCACACCTCGCGCGGCACAACTGCCCGTTACCGCCCGTTTCGAAGACCTCACCAGGGGGACTCCATGGACGCTTCCACCACGGCCCGCCGCCTCGGCCGGGCGACGGCCCTCGCCGTCGCCGTCGCGCTGGCGGTCACCGCGTGCACCTCGGGCGGGGGCGGCTCGGCCGACAAGGTGGCGAAGAGCGAGCCGCCCCGGCAGGACTCCCAGGACATCAACGCCAAGCCGCTGGACCAGGTCAAGGACGGCGGCGAGGTGCGGTTCCCGCTGTACCAGTGGATCACCCAGTGGAACCCGTTCCAGGTGGACGGCACCTACGGCGACGCGGTCTCGATCATGCGCGCCCTGGAGCCGTCGCTCTTCAACACGGACGCCTCCGGCACCTTCCAGCCCGACACCGACTACCTGCTGGACGCCAAGGTCACCTCGACCTCGCCCGAGGTGATCACCTACAAGCTCAACCCCAAGGCCAAGTGGTCGGACGGCAAGCCGCTCAGCTACCTGGACTTCAAGGCCGACTGGCAGGCCAGCAACGGCAAGGACCCGGCGTACAACATCGCCGACCCGTCCGGCTACGAGCAGATCTCCGCCGTCGAGCAGGGGGCCGACCCGAGCGAGGTGAAGGTCACCTTCTCCGAGCCGTACGCGGACTGGCAGAACCTGTTCCGCCCGCTGATCCCGGCGGCCGGCATCGCCACCCCGGACGACTTCAACAAGGGCTGGGTGGAGAAGATCCCGATCACCGCGGGCGCGCTGAAGGTCGGCGTGGCGGACAAGACCGCGCAGACCCTCACCCTCGTCCCGGACCCGGCCTGGTGGGGCACCAAGGCCAAGGCGGACAAGATCACCTTCCGGGTGATGACCCAGTCCGCGACCACCCAGTCGTACCTCAACAACGAGATCGACCTCGCCACGGCCGGCACCGCCGCCGCGTACGGGCAGCTCAAGGACGCCAAGGACACCGTGATCCGGGCCGCCAGCCCGTGGGACGAGGTGCACATCTCCTTCGGCTCCGGCGGCGCGCTGGCGGACCAGAAGGTCCGCCAGGCGCTCGGCAAGGCGCTCGACCGGTCCGCGCTGATCAAGATCGCCAACAACGGCGTGCCGGTGGAGTTCAAGCCGCTCGGCAACCACATCTTCATGCCCAACCAGACCGGCTACCAGGACAACTCGGGCGAGTGGGCGAAGTTCGACGTCCCCGCCGCCAAGAAGCTGCTGGACGACGCCGGTTGGAAGGAGGCGGGCGCCGGACAGCCGCGCACCAAGGACGGCCAGTCGCTGCAACTGCACTGGACGGTCAACGAGTCCACCCCGCAGGCCCAGATCGACCTGGCCACCGCCGCCGCCGCGATGTGGCTGCAGGCCGGGGTCAAGGTGAGCCTGGACAAGGTGCCCGCCAACGACTTCTTCACCAAGTACGTGAACCCGGGCAAGTTCGAGATCGCGAGCTGGCGTAACACCGACTCGTTCCCGCTCTCCAAGAGCCTGGGCAACTTCCGTCTGCCGGTGGGGGACAACACCTTCAACAACCCCTCGCGGATCGGCAGCCAGGAGGTCGACGACCTGCTCAAGAAGGCGGCCGGGACGGTCGACCCGGTGGAGGCCGCGAAGCTCTACAACCAGGCCGACGCGAAGATCTGGGAGCTCGGCCACACCGTCGAGCTCTACCAGCGGCCGACCGTGGTGGCGACGCGCAAGGGCCTCGCCAACTACGGTGCCTTCGGCCTGGCCGGGGAGGACTACGCCAAGGTCGGCTGGGAGAAGTAGTCCCCGCCGCGGACGCGGCGAGAGCGAACGGGCGGCAGGCGCTGGCGAGCAGCGCGGTGATCACGAGGCCGGTGGTACGGACACGGGAAGGTCGGCTCTGCCGCCCCCGTTCTCCTGCCACCGGCCTTGACCTTCCGCGTTGCCCGCAGGCCGCCCGTGTCGTGGGGCCCCGCAAGGCCCGCGCTCGCTTCCAACCGGGGACGAATCTAGCGGGGCCGTCCGGCCGGCCGCGGCGCAGCGCGCGGGGCGCGCCCGGAAACCCGCCGCGCTGTCACCCGGTTCGCGCACCGGGGCGTCAACTACGGCTGACGGCAAGGAAAAAAGGGGACGAACGGCGCAATCGACCCCGGGATCGCGAACCGCTGCGCCCGTCGCGCCGGTGCGTGCGCGGGGCCCGGGCCGCTGCCAGGATGCGCGGGACAGCCAGCCCCTCCCGAACCCGGAGCAGCACCGATGGCCAGCGAATCCGCCGCCGCCCCCCACCCGCGCCCCGTCGACCCGCCCCCGGTGCGCCGGATGGTCCCGCGCGACCGGGACGAGCCGCACCGGGTCGCCACCCCGCTGGAACTCTTCTTCGACCTCTGCTTCGTGGTCGCCGTCGGCCAGGCCGGGCGCGAACTCGCCCACTCCCTGGCGGCCGGCCACTACGGCGACGGCCTGCGCGGCTACTCGATTGCTTTTTTTGCGATCTGGTGGGCCTGGATGAACTTCACCTGGTTCGCCTCCGCGTACGACTGCGACGACGTGCCGTACCGGGTCACCACGCTGGTGCAGATCGCCGGGGTGCTGGTCCTCGCGGCCGGGGTGCCACGGCTGTTCGCCACCCAGGACCTGACGCTGTCGATCGCCGGGTACGTGGTGATGCGCCTGGCGATGGTCACCCAGTGGCTGCGGGCGGCGGCCAGCGAGCAGGGCGAGGCGCGCCGGGTCGCCGTGCGGTACGCGGTGGGGATCGCGCTCTGCCAGGTGGGCTGGGTGGTGGTGCTGCTGCTGCCGGACGCCGCCCGGCCGGTGGTCATCCCGCTCGGGGTGCTGTGCGAGCTGGCCGTTCCGGTGGTCGCCGAACTGCGGAAGCAGACCTCCTGGCACCCGCACCACATCGCCGAGCGGTACGGGCTGTTCACCCTGATCGTGCTCGGTGAGACGGTGGCGGCCGCGACCGTCGCGGTGCAGTCGGCGGTGGACGAGCACGAGGAACTGGGCCGGCTGCTGCCGGTGGCGGTCGGCGGCCTGCTGATCTGCTTCTCGGCCTGGTGGATCTACTTCGCCCGGCCGGTCCACGAGCACCTGCACTCCAGCCGGCAGGCCTTCGTCTGGGGGTACGGCCACTACCTGGTGTTCGGGTCGGCCGCCGCGATCGGCGCCGGACTGGAGGTGGCGGTGGAGTCGGCCGTGCACCAGGCGGAGATCTCCGCGACGGCCGCCACCGCGACGGTCACCGTGCCCACCGCGCTCTACCTGCTCACGGTCTGGCTGCTGCACTCCCGGCACACCAAGACCGGCGCGGCGCAGGCGCTGGCCCCGACCGGGGCGGTGCTGGTGCTGGCCTGCACCGCGCTCGGCGGCTCCGGCGTGCTGGCGGCGGGCCTGGTCTGCGCGCTGACCGTGGCGGTGGGCCTGCTGCTGCACAGCCGGGAGGGCTGACGGGGGCGCCTGGCGGTTCTGGGGTGCCCGGCCGTCGTGGGGCGCCTGGCGGTTCCCGGGTGCCCGGCCGTCGTGGGGTGCCCGGCGACTCTCAGGCGCTTGGCCGTCGTCCGCCGGCCGGGCGGCCAGGTGATGCTCAGGCGCAGTCCAGCAGGATCGGCTCGTGCCGGGCCAGCCAGGCCAGGTAGGCCGGGTTGACCTTGGCCAGGTCCAGGTAGGCGGCGCGCAGTTCGCCGTACAGCGCGTCCAGCGCGGGCTGGCTGAGCGCGCGCGGGCGCCAGGTGAGCAGCAGCCGGACGGCCAGCGGGTCCCCGTGCACGGGGCGCACCACCGTGCCGGGCCCGGGGGCGGAGGTCGGCTGGCAGGGGCGGACGGCCTCGCCGGAGGCGACCAGTTCGGCGGCGGTGGCGTTGTCCCGCACCTGGACCACCCGGGGGTTGAGCCCGGCCTCGCTGAACACCCGGCGCATCGCCGCGTACTCGTGGTCGGCGGTCGGGTCGACCATCCAGGTGTCCTCGGCGAGGTCGGTCAGGTGGACGACCGGGCGGGCGGCGGCCGGGTGTCCGGCGGCGAGCGCGACGAACTGCGGCTCACGGGCCATCAGCACCCGGTGCTCGGCGTCCGGCGGCACCCGTAGCGGGAAGCCCTCGCTCTCGTAGACGAAGGCCACGTCCAGCTGGTCGGCGGCGACCATCCGCAGCAGGGCGCTGGCCGAGACGTCGACGTGGATGGTGGTGTCGGTGTCCGGCAGCCGTTCGTGCACCCGGCGCAGCCAGGCCGCGACCGCCCGGCTGCCGACGCTGCCGATCCGCAGCCGGCGCTGCCGCCCGGGGCCGGCCGCGTCGCGGGCCTCCTGGCGGGCGGCGGCCACCAGCGCGGCCATCTCGGTGATCACCGGCCGGGCCCGGGACAGCACCGAGTGGCCGAGCGCGGTGGGCCGGCTGCCGGTCTGCTCGCGGGTGAACAGGGTGCCGCCGATGGCCCGTTCGATGCGGTGCAGCTGGGTGGTGAGGGAGGGCTGGGTCATGCCGAGCTGGAGCGCGGCCTTGCGGAGGCTGCCGGTGTCGGCGATCGCGCACACCACCCGGAGGTGTCTCACGTCGAGCTCCACGCCCGGAGCATAGACGCCACCCGGCCACATCGCCAAGGACATGACAGAACAAAGCGCGGCAGGAGGGCACGTGGTGGGCCCCGCCGGTATGCGGCCGTGCTATCGCCGGTTGACATCATCCGCCGCGGGCCCGGGCGGGTCGAAGCTCAGGGGCAGCGAAACCGCCCCGGCCCCACCGGGGCGCCCCCACCGTCGCCGCAGCCGTGTCCGGCCCCCACCGGCCCCGGCGGTTCGGCGTACCGCGAATCCGGAGCCCCCACATGAAGCGATCCGTGCTGTCCGCCGCGCTCGGCCTGGCCCTCGCGGCCGGTCTCGCCGTGCTGCCCACCACCGCCGCGTCCGCCGCCACCCCCGGCCCGGCCGTCCAGGGCTACACCGCCTCCACGTACGCCGGTTCGGCCGCCGAGGCCGCGAACAACCAGGCGTTCTTCCACGCCGTGATGGCCTCCGCCAAGGCCAAGCAGGCCGCCAACCCGTGGCTGCAGACCGTCACCGTCACCTACGACACCGCCAGCGCGCCCTCCTTCACCAGCCAGATATCCCAGGCCGCGCAGATCTGGAACAGCTCGGTCAGCAACGTCCAGCTCCAGGCGAGCAGCGGCACCGGCGACTTCTCGTACTACGAGGGCAACGACAGCCGCGGCTCCTACGCCAGCACCGACGGCCACGGCCACGGCTACGTCTTCCTCGACTACCAGCAGAACCAGCAGTACAGCTCGCTGCGCGTCACCGCGCACGAGACCGGGCACGTGCTCGGCCTGCCCGACAACTACTCCGGCCCGTGCAGCGAGCTGATGTCCGGCGGCGGCCCCGGCCCGTCCTGCACCAACCCCTACCCCGACAGCAACGAGCGCGGCCAGGTCGACAGCCTCTGGTCGAACGGCGTCGATTCCGTGAACTAGGGGAGTCGCGAACTCGCCGCTGAAACAGGGAAGTTGCCGACGCCCTTCGGGTGCGGCGGGCCGCCCGGCCGGAATCGGGTGGCCCGCCGCTCGGTTGCTTCCCCGATCGGGAGCCTAACCGCCGGTGGAGCGGAATGCCAGGGGCACGCGCGAGTCAAGGCCGGTTAAAGACATCTCAAATCGCTTTACCGCAAGGGGTATTGATCGAAGCTATCGCGGGTTGACATCATCCGCCCGCCCGCCGGGCTGCCCGAAGCTCTGGGGACATCACCCGCTGACCAGGTGTCCCCCAGGGCCGGCCCCCAACCGGCCACGGCACCACCGGAATCGGAGCCCCCACATGAAGCGATCCGTGCTGTCCGCCGCGCTCGGCCTGGCCCTCGCGGCCGGTCTCGCCGTGCTGCCCACCACCGCCGCGTCCGCCGCCACCCCCGGCCCGGCCGTCCAGGGCTACACCGCCTCGACGTACGCCGGTTCGGCCGCCGAGGCCGCGAACAACCAGGCGTTCTTCCAGGCCGTGATGGCCTCCGCCAAGGCCAAGCAGGCCGCCAACCCGAACCTGGCGACCGTCGTCGTCACCTACGACGCCAGCTCGGCACCGAGCTTCCGCACCCAGATCGCCAACGCCGCGCAGATCTGGAACAGCTCGGTCAGCAACGTCCAGCTGCGGTCCGGCTCGGGCGGCGACTTCTCGTACTACGAGGGCAACGACAGCCGCGGTTCCTACGCCAGCACCGACGGCCACGGGCGCGGCTACGTCTTCCTCGACTACCAGCAGAACCGGCAGTACAACTCGGTCCGGGTGACCGCGCACGAGACCGGGCACGTGCTCGGCCTGCCGGACCACTACTCCGGCCCGTGCAGCGAGCTGATGTCCGGCGGCGGCCCCGGCACCTCCTGCACCAACCCGTACCCGAACGGCACCGAGCGCAGCCGCGTCAACTCCCTCTGGGCGCGCGGCTGATCGTCCGCCAGGCGCCCCGGCCCGGCCGCAGCCCGCAGCGGCCGGGCC
>NZ_JBHXML010000007.1:0-116046 GCF_042720345.1 Kitasatospora sp. NPDC058478
AAGGCCGCCGAGGCGCAGTACACCGCCGCCGGGCAGACCATCCACTACACGTACACGGTCACCAACACCGGCGCCCAGCCGCTGACCAACATCGGCGTGGTGGACAACGGCCCCGGCACCCCGACCGTCACCTGCCCCACCGGCCCGCTCGCGCCGGGCGTCTCCGAGAACTGCACCGCGACCTACGTCACCACCGACGCCGACGTCGCCGCGGGCAAGGTCGTCGACACCGCCCAGGTGACCGGGAGCGCTCCCGGAGGCCGGACCGTCACCTCGACCAGCAACAAGGTGACCGTGCCCTACGCCGGGCTGAAGATCGTCAAGGCCGTCCAGGAGACCTCGTTCTCCGCCGCCGGCCAGGCCCTGCACTACACCTTCACCGTCACCAACACCGGTGACACGACGCTCGGTTCGATCGCCGTGACGGACTCCGGTCCGGGCACTCCGGCCGTCTCCTGCCCGGTGACCACCCTGGCCCCGGGCGCGTCCACGACCTGCACCGCGACCTACTCCACCGCCGACGCCGACGTGCAGGCCGGGAAGATCACCGACACCGCGACCGTCACCGGCACCACCCCCGACGGCACCCCGGTGACGGCGACCAGCAACACCGTGACCATCGTGGCCTGCACCCCCTGCGAGGACCAGGACCACGGCGGCTGCGACGGCAACAACTCCGGTGGCCACGGCGGCTGGGGCGACCACCACCCCGGCCCCGGCCAGTGGGACAACCACCCCGACGGCACCGCCCCCGGTGACACGTCGGCCGCCGAACACCCCGCCGGCACCCACCCCGCGCCCGTTCCCCCGCAGGAGCAAGGCCCCGCCCTCGCTCACGCCGGCTCCCAGGTGCAGAACGCCGGTATCGCCGGAGGCTGGCTCCTCGCCGCAGGGGCGCTGCTGACCCGCTTCTCCAGGACCCGCAAGCACCCGACCAGCAGCACCAGATAGACGGGAAACCCGGCACCGGGAAACAGGACCAACACCCGAACACCGGAAACCGACGGAACACACGGCCCGGGAACCCCAGATTCCCGGGCCGCACCACCACCCGCCGCACCCGGACCACACAACCCCATCCGCCCCGCCGGTCAGGGCACAGCGGCTCCCGAACCGCCCCGGGCACGTCGGCCACCGCCCCGGGCCGCGCTGCGCACGGTCCGGGGCGGTGGCGACGCGGTTCTGGTTCATCGCGCTGTGCCGCAGGATCGTCAGGGTGTCGGTCCCGCGGTGCGGGTCCGGGTGTCCGGTGGCGAGTTGGCCGGGTAGCAGGGCGTGGAAGCAGTCCGGGTGCTCGCGGGCGCCGGCTTGCGGATCCGCTGGTGTGGTCCACGCGATCCCGGTGGTGGTCACCGCAGTGCGTCGGCGCGTTGGCGCCGGGCATTTGGCCGAGCACGGCTGGCGGCCCGCGCGGCAACGGTCCAGCGTGGGATCACCGGAAGATCTCGGCCGAAGGGAAGTCTCATCATGGACGTCAGTAAGCGCCTTGCGGCCCTTGTCCTGACAGTCAGCTCGGTTTCTGTGCTCTCGCTGACGGCCGGAACCGCTGAAGCCGCGCCAATTCTCTGCGGCACGACCACTGCCGACTATGCCGGGGCGACCTACGAACTCGTACAAGGCTCGTTCAACGATCAGTACGTTTTCCAGAGCAACGGGACACTGACCCTGGCCGTCAACGGTTCCGTGGCCGGGACGTACACCGCGACCCTGCAGGCGCTGACCCTCAACGTGAGCCGCACCAATTCCACTTACACCAGCACGTTCCGTGGCTGCGACACCAGCCTGACCCAGCCCGGCTTCGTCGACCTCCGGGCCGCCACGTCCTTCCCCCGGACATCGACGCTGACCAAGATCAGCAGCTAGCCCGGTCTTCTGCGGACTTGCTTGTCAGCCGCACCCCGACGTCCTCGGTGCCGGGCGCGTAGGACGCGGGGGTCCAGGCCCGGGCGCTTTCGCGTAGCCCGGTTGTGAGGCCCGCCTGCGAGCACCTGGCAGCACCGACGCCCAGACCGTCAAGCACAACGCCGGACTCACCGGATTCAGGGCGCACCTGGATCGGCGTGGACATGGCGTCGACCGCGGCTGAGGGTGCACCTCCCCGCCGTCCGGCGCCTCCACATCACCACCCGGGGCTACGCGACGATCGGTCAACGACCTGAGACCCCACCCGGACAGAGCAGAGACCATTTCGCCGACGAGAACGCAGAGGCCCGGCGGGCGCTGTACCCGCCCGGCACCGGCCGAGTGCCGGGGCGGCACACGGTGGCCGGTCCTGGGCACGACCAGCTACCGCACCAGCGCCCCTGGCCCGGCGGGTCACGCCGTCGTCGGATGTGAGGTCCGCCCTTTGCGGACGTCGTCCCGTGTCACCCGCCACCAGGGTGTCCCACAGCGGGTCCGGCTGACCGGGCACCGTCTTGCCCAACGCCCGCCACGCGTCGGCTGGCTCTGCGTAGATCGGCTCGCCGGGCGGGCCCAGGGCCCGCGTCGCGACGCACGGCCGGTCCGAGGCGCATGCCGGACGTACATGGCAGGCCGAACGCGAAGTGAGTGTCCGGGAGTTCGGGCTTGCGCAGTTCCCACATCGCCGTGCGATCGCCACTCTTGCGGGCGCGTCCCACAGCCGCCCACACCCGGCGAAGGCGCAACTCGGCTGCCTGCCCCCTCCTCAGGTGTATTCCGGGATCGAACCCCTCTCGACGCACTCGTCCATCTTGTGCAGGTAGATATTGGAAAGGAGCGGGGAAATCACCCACCCTCCGGAATTTGGCCGTGCATGGTGTTCCAGGTCCAGCCCACACCCACTGGTCGTCGAGTGGGTGCAGGTGGGTGATTTCCGAGACCCTGCGTTTTCGGCCCTTGCGGCCGGGCTACACATGTGTGGCGGAAAGGGCGTAAAATGCGCCCCGCGATTTTGTGCGGTTGACCCGCACGGAGAGAAGCTGGAATGAGACCCATTCGTATGCTGGCCGGGGGAGCCGCCCTCGCGATGTGTGCCGCACTGGGGGGCGTGGCGTCCGCACCTGCGGCGTTCGCCGGTGCTCCGGACGCGTGTGGAGACAGCCCCCTGGACTATGTGGGCACGTTCGTGGGGACGGTCAGCATCGGCAACGGGCCCACAACGCTGACCTACACCCTGACCTATCCTACGGTGGGCAGTTACCTGGTGCAGTTGAATGTCGGCGGCGATGTGCCGGGCAACAACTACACGGCTTCGGGGCCGCTGTCCATTTCGGGTGAAGGCGGCGTCGGCAAGACGGTGAATTTCGCCGCATGGCCTCTGTATACGACTGACAACAGGATCACCACCCCGCCGGCGGCAGGCGAGGCGCTGGGTTGCGCCAATCTGTTGCCCTTGGTGGCACCGCCGTTCGTCAGCCAGTTCACAGTCAAGCAGGACGGCGGGCCCGACATCATCATGAACAGGACGATCTGACCCCCACAGTCACAGGGGTCTCGTCCTTTGGCCGGTGAGCGTGGGCCGGCGGCCGCAGCGAACCTCCCCGACACCAAAGCCCGGTGAGGCCACGGCGCCGATCGCGGTGCCAGTGTCCCCCCAAGGCCAGTCGGTGCGGGGCGCCCCCGCGGGTCGGCGAGGCTACACCCGCGATGCCGGCCAAGGATCTTGAAGGCGTGTCCGAGTCGGTTCGTTCGCCGCCACGCGCGGAGCCTCACAGGCAGGGCCGCGTCCGCCAGCCCTCTCGTTCACCGCTACTCCCCTGCCGGTCCCTCTACATGGGATAAGAGGGACCGGCAAGGGAACACCTCGCCGCTCTGCCTGCGGTGACGGTCCTCGACCTCGGCCCGCCCGCCGCCCTGGCACTCGCGGCCAAGAACACGTAGGCCGGAGCCCACGCCCGCTACGCCGCCGCCCCCAGCCCTGAGCGCCCGGACCGCGCGGTGGCCGCTACCGTCGGCCCGGCCTGCCACGCTGACCAGCTCCGGCCCGACCGCCCGGAGCGAGGCGCTGTCTCTGCCGTGGCCGGTGGCCTTCTGGCGTGCCCGCCGGGCCCGCGGCACCAGGCCATCTCCCTCGTCCCCTCGCCGAGTACCTCTCAGGTCCGGTCGGCTGCTGGGGAGTTGCGTCTGCGGCGGTCCGCATGTCAACGAGGAACTACCTGGCGCGGCTTGGCCGTGCGGATCCGGTCGGGCGTCCGCCAGCCGTCCACCGCCCGGATGCCGCCGCAGATCGCGTAGCGGTGGCCAGCCGGCAGCCCGTCCGTGGCGATCCCGGTGTCGTCGGCGACGTGGGCGAGGATGTCCTCGGCCTGGTGCCCGGCGTCGTAGGGCGGGACGACTTCGAGTCGCTCCTGAAGGGTGCGGTGCTCGCGGGGCGGCTGCTGGAAGAGGTGTTTGAGGGTGGTGTTCTCACCGGTCAGCGACTGAAGCGACTCACCGGGAATCATCTGACCCCGCAGCCGTGGAAGTCCGAGGCCCACCCGATGTGAGGCCCTGTTCGCGGGGATCGCGGAGCAGTTCTGCGCACCGGGTTTCCGCGGCTGCCCGTTCATCAACGCCGCCGCTGACTACCCCGACCCGGAGAGCGCGGTGGACACGCTGCTGATCCTGCGGCACGGCGCGATGAACCACAGCCGTTTCACCACGCCCCAGGACGTACGGAGTGGGCTGTCCGGGGCGGTGGCCGCCATCCTGGAGCAGGCTCGCGTGGGAGCTGGCGCGCCCTGACCGGCGGGACGGGACGGGTCGGGTCGGATGCGGAGGGATTGGTCCGTGTGCCTGCGGCGGGCGGTGGAGCGGCCCGGGAATCACCGGTGCGCCACCCGCCCCGAGGCTGGCACCGGCCTCGTCCTCGCTCGCAAGGGCGCCTGCTGAGTCACCCGTCAGTCGAGCCCCGGGGCTGGCCTGCCTCGACCTCGACTGCCCCCGATGCCGTAATGGGAGGCAGCCGGCTGGGTGACCCCTGTTCCGCGCCGTATGCCTCGTGACCTGCGGCCTAGCATCTACGGCATGGGCAGAGAGCCCAGTTGAGTGACGTTCTGCTGATGTGATGTTGCGGTAAGTATTCGCACATGAGGAGAACTGGCCCTATCGTCGCGCTCGCGTTCGCGCTGGCGCTCACGCTGCTCGGACGAGCCGCGCCCGCATCAGCCGACACCGTGTCGCAGCCGGCGCAGGCCGCGCCCGCTACCGCGGTTCCGGCCAACCCCACAGCCGACCAGTTCGACAGCTGGGCCAAGCTCAGCGAGAAACAGTGGCTGGAGGCCCTCGAGGAGGGCTGCATCAAGGCCGGCACCGCGGCCTGCAAGATGACCGACAAGCAGGCCCACAAGCTTCTCTCGGACACCCAGAAGCTCACCCGGGAACTGCACAACGAGATCATGAACAACCCGGCGGAAGTCGCCGAGCTCAAGGCGGTCAAAAAGGAGAAGACCCGCGCCGTACAGCTCCTCGGCGCCAAGGGGGTTGCCACCATCTCGAAGTTCACCAAGAACCCGGCTGTAAAAAAACTGAGTAAATATTCCGATAAAATCGGCGACGTCGCGGGACATTCGATCAACGGGACGTACGCGGTCCACGGACTGACCGAGGCTACCCAGGTATCGATCAGCAAGGCGATCGTGTACATGGTGCCCGTTGTCGGAGACGTCTGGTCGCTCGGCGAGGCCATCGCGGACCGCGACGTGGAATCCGGAGCGGTAGCGGTCATCTCCCTCATCGCGACCGCGGTCGCCTTCATCTACCCGCCGGCGGGAGCTGTGCTCGCGACCGCCCTGGCAGCCTACTACGTGGCGAAGATGATCATCGGGTTCCTGTGCGCCAAAGAGCGCGACTGGATCGCTGAACCCCCCGGCACCCAAAAGGAACTGTTCGAATCAGGTGCCGACATCCGATGGGAGACCCACCGTGTCGCCGGAAAGGATGTCGTCGCCATCATCCCCCCCACCGGGTCTGTGAAGCAGACACTGCTGCTGGACTCGAAATGGACCGAGTACAACGCCGGACGGCGGCCGGTCAAATACTCACTCAACGGAAAACTTTCCTTCGGCAGCGCCGGGCGCCCGAAGGCGGTCACGATCTGGCAAGGCGGTCGACAAGCCGCCAGCGCCGCCTGTGAAGACCTAACGGACATGTATGAGGTAGGAGAGGTCTCGGTCCCAGAGGAGAACATTGACTGCATGCTGAAGTCGACCGCGACCATTTCACTGGGAAATCCCGCCGTTATGGTACTGGAGTACGCTTTCCCCAAAAAAAGCCCCTGCTCCGGGACTCCGTGCGTCCCCAGCAAAGAGGCTAATGCACACCTCACGGTGAAGGCGGAGGATAAGAGTACGGTGCTTCTTGACCTCCCTTTCCGCTATGCGTTCATTTCGAAGCTGTCCGAAGTGTACGCCAGTGGGGAATTCACCTACACCTACGCGGCGGAATCTTCCACTGGGGAGTTTTCCTCCAAGGAAAAATCAATTTCCCGCCCAGAGCACGGAAGGTGCTACAACTTCGTCTCCCCGGCGCTAGAGGTCAAAAATTCCACGGACCATAAGGCGACCGTCTGGTACAGTCCGGATTGCAAAGGAACGAAGGTCACCGTTTCGGCTGGAAGCGAAGCCAAGCCCGTCAGGACTGCCGATTTCGATAGCGTCATGATCGACTGACCCCCTGGTACTGCAGTCCCAGATCTTGGAACCTTCTCGGTCGATGGGTCGGCGGTCGTGGCATGGTGATGTCTGTGACCGTCGAGGACGTGGCTGGCTGGGACGCTGGCCCTCGTGCTCTGACGGATGGTTCGGGCCGGTTGTTCAACCGGCCCGAACCAAGGCAGGTGTTCGGCGACTTCGTGCGTTCTTCACCGACTGCTGCACTGAAGAAGAACTCGTGGAACCTGGCTGAGCACGCCGGGTATGCGACGCCGCGTCGTCGAGCAGATGCTCGACGGCGCGGCGTCGCACGTCGACGCACTGCGTGAGGCGGCCCGCGACTACAACCCAGACTCGATGCCTCCGACCTGGTGCGGTCCCTTGACCTGCGCTCAAATCGCCAGGGGCTCCTTGAGTGGCTTGCAGCCTTGTGGATCACGTCCGACAGACCACTGGCCCCACGCCCTGGACCCGGTAGTACGCGAGGCGGCCCGGCCCGACCGCCTAACCGCGGTGGCCGCGCACCGCGGCGCACGCCTCGTACAGCACCGCCCACACCTCATCGATCATCGCGCCGGGCTGGCGGGACGCCTGCCGCACGAACTCTGCGGTGGTCTCCGGCTGGAGACGGCATCGCCGCACGAACTCCTGCGCGAGCGGCACGGCGGCGAAGAACCGGGCGTCCTCGGCCTTGGCGTCCGCGATGCCGAACGGCGTCCCGATCTCGTCGGCGATCTCCAGGCGGGCGTGAAGGGTCTCGTCGGTCGCCGCCCGCACCAACCGGCGCAGGTCCGGCACGCCGAGGACGTCGCACTCCTCTGGCGGGCACTCCTGGATCAGCAGCACAGCGAAGACGTAGGCGAGGTTGAGGTTGCCGAGCCCCTTCTGCTGCCGGTCCAGCTCCCGCAGCACCGGCGACTGCAAGGCAGCGGCCACCATCACGAAGTCGCCGCTCGTCTGGGCGGCGAGCAGGGTCTCGACCACGTCGGTGACGGCCTGAGGTACGGACGGCGAGAACAGCATGCCCGCCACCCTACTTCGGCCAGCAGCGCCGCCTCGCGGCCGCTGCGCCACCACCCTCACGCCAGGTGGGCGCGGGCTGCAGCCCCAGGGCTACACCCGCGCCCATCCACGTCCAGGTCGATCAGCGGCGGCCGGACAGCCGGTTGTCGTCCAGGCCCTGCGCGAGCGCATCGAGCTGCCCGGCGCCGACCAGCTCGGTCAGGCCGTGCACTGCGGAGTCCATCCTGTCGGGGCTGTCCATCCCGGCGACCCACGTCGCCATCTGCCCTTCCAGCTCCGGGTAGTGGCCGACGTGGTGGACCCGGCCCTGCTCGTACAGCTGCGCCACCGGCTCCGCCCTGAGCCTCTTGCCGACCTTGGCGTTGACCTCGACGATCAGCGGCATCAGCTGACCGCGGGTCTCCCCTTCCCGGGCAAGCTGATCCCACGCCTGGCTGAGGATCTGGCGGGCCATGTTGCCGCCGTAGTTCGCCTCGACCACGATCGCGTCCGCCTTCAGCGACAGCGCGAGACGGCAGGCGGTGAGACCCCAGTCGTTGGCGCCGAGGGTGCCGGACTCGTCGGCGACGACGTACAGGTGGTCCTGGTAGTCGAGCCCGAGGCCGACGATGCCGGTCTCGTCGTTGACGGAGCTGTCTCCGCCGGACGGGTCGACCGCAACAACCACCCGGGCCAGTTCGACGCCCGAGAACTCGACGGCGGTGATCCGGGCCGTGTCAATCCACGCCCGCCGCCACACCCCGCCCTCGACGGGGCGGGGCTTCTGCATGAACAGCGACCACCACACCCGCTCACCGACAGCGCGCCGGATCGCCGCGAGGGCCTTGCGCCCGTAGCGGGCGGGCCACAGCGGCTCTCCGACCTTCCGGCCGAGCGCGTCGTCGGGACTGTCCGCGATGGCGGGCAGGTCGATGATCGTCCAGTCGGAGGCGGTCTCCCCCGCGAGGATGCGCCCGGCAAGATCATCTTCGTCCCACCTCGTCTGGATGACGATGACGCTGCCGCCCGGCTCGATGCGGGTGAGGAGGACGGCCTGCCACCATTCCCACAACCGGCGCCTCATGGTGGGCGATTGGGCGTCCGCGGCGTCCTTGATCGGATCGTCGATGATCGCGAGATGGGCCCCTTTGCCGGTGAGGCCACCGCCGACACCGGCCGCGAACAGGCCGCCTTCCTTCGACAAGATGTCGAACCGGTTCGCGGCCTTCGACCCCGGGTGGAGGTGCAGGCCGAGCTGGTCGCCCCACGTGGTGATGGCGTCCCTGATCCACCGGCCGTGATCATCGGCCAGGTCGGAAGAGTAGGAGGCGATCATCACCCGGTGGTCCGGGCGCTGGAGCAAGTACCACAGCGGCGCCCACCGCGCCGCCCGCCGGCTCTTGCCGTGCCGGGGCGGCATCGTCAGCAGCAGACGGATCGTTTCTCCTGCCGCGATCCTGCGGAACGCCTGGTCGATCAGATCCAGGTGGGCGGCCTGCATCTCCCGGCCTTCGGTGAGCAGCGCGGCCAGCGAACCGGGCGAGTGCCGCATCGCGATGTCCCGCTCCACCTCGGCGAGTTGGACGCGGAGCTTCGGCGATGCCCGATCGGCGATCTCGCGGCGCCGGTCAGCGGGCAGCCGCCGGTACTGCGCGACCAGGTCCTGCTGCGCGCTCACTCCCGGCCCTCGCTGCCGGCCGGGTCGGTGATCGCGATCAGCGCCGCCAGTTCGTCGGCGGTGGTGTCCACCTCGATCGGGCCGCCGTCGTGCCCGGTGATCTCCGTGCGCGCCGGCTGGTCCAGGCCCAGCAGGCGAGCCCGGCGCTCCATGATGCGCAGCGCCCGATCGATCGCCTGCAGTTCGCCGTCGCGCACCGCCCGTCGGTACGCGACGAGGAACAGCCGGTCGAGGCGGGCGTCCTCCAGCGCGCGCAGCTCCTCAATGTCGGCCTGCGCGGCGGCGAGACGATGGTCAAGGGCCTGGGTCACGTCCCGGTTGACCGAGCGCACCAGCGTCTCGTCGTCCGGGCCGGGACGCCCCTTGGAGTGCAGCTCGTAGCCGTACCCGAACGGGTAGGCGATCCGATCCGAGTTCAGAGCCGGATCAGCGGCGAGCTTCCGGCCAACGGTCAGGGGGTCGGCGCCGGCAAGGCGCAGCTCGACGGCGTCGGCCCGCCGCTGAACGATCGCGGCGCGCTGGGCCCGAGTGGGGCGGGGCATGGGCGCAGGTCCTCCGTGGTGCGCCCCCGCGCCACCACCCATGATCCCCTACGAGGACCCCGTCGGCCACGTGCCGAGCGCGCCTCGCGACCGTGCCGGGGCCAGCGAGCGGACCCCTTATTACTTACTTTCCTCACTTACCTTACCGATCCGCGATCACGTTCCACGTAGGCCTCCGGCAACCGAGGCCGGGTCGCGCCCGCCGAACGGATCCGGCGGGTCGTCGGTGAACCGGGGCGGCCAGCAGAGCGTGATCGACGCCACTTCGAACTCGCTCGGCAGTTGGGAATCTGCGGGTGCCACCAGGCGCTATCCCCCTCTGAGATTCAGGAAGGGCAGATCTTGAGATAGATTTAGCTCAGAGATTGACCTAAATGCCTGATGAGGAGCGTATCTTCGCACCATGGAGGAGGTGCAGATGATGAATGAATTCATCCAGCCGGGCCTCACGGTGACCCGTCAACATGTCCACAACCGGTTCGGCGGCCGACTGCAGGGCGGGATCTCCCCGACCAAGGGGGACCACATCCTGGTCTTCATCGGCCTCCCCGAGCCCGGCAGCCCCACCCTCGGCCTGTCTCCGGACGGCACCCTCCACTACGTAGGCGAGGGAGCAAAGGGGGACCAGCAGTTCACCCAGAGCAACAGGGCTCTCCTCCGACACAAGGAGGACGGGCGAAGCATCCACGTCTTCCAGGACCGCGGCACCCGCCTCAGGGACACGGGCGAACACCGCTACCTCTACATCGGCCAGTTCGAGGTTGACCCGGACGAGCCCTACTACTACTCGGACGAGGTGGACCGGCACGGACAGGCCCGTCGCGTCATCAACTTCAGGCTGCGCCCGGTCGGCGTCGACAACGTGCCGTTCGTCGATCCGGGCTCCATCGCTCGACGCCAGCGGGAGGCAGCCAGGCGAAACAGCCCCCTGGTTGAAGCTCTGGACACTCGGGCCCCCATGCGGAACCACGAAGCCGAGCTCGTGGCGAGGTTCATCGCCCACCTCCACGCGCGCGGCCACACGACCTCACGCCTCGCCCTGCCCGTGCCGAACGAATCCGGCAGCGATCTCGTCGACCTGTTCGACGAGACCACCCAGACCATCTACGAAGTGAAGCCCTCAGCTGCGCGCATCGCGGTTCGTCACGCCATCGGGCAACTGATGGACTACCGCTGGAGGCAGGGCGGCACCGCCTCCATGGGCATCATCCTGCCGTCCGAGCCGTACCAAGACCTGCTCGACCTGTGCGCCAGCCTCTCCATCGAGGTCGTCTGGCCGGACCCGGACACCGGCTTCAGGTCCAGCAAGATCTGAGGCCGAGGGTCGCCACCCCCGGCCTCAGATCACAACCAGCCGCTCGCGTCGTTTCTCAGGCTCCGCGAGCCGGCCGCTCACCGCCCATCTCGCTGAACAGGAGCACCCCCAGTATGACCGGCTACTCCCACCTGCCGAAACTGTCGGCCAACGGGTGTTAGAGGCAACTCCCCCATACGCGCGAAGCGCCGAGCCGTCACCGGCCCGGACGCCAGAGGGCGCCCCCGAGCGCACCACCATGGCCGGCTACGGGCCGGGCGAGCCGACACAGCTCCGCCTCCCTGGCGGAGATCAACACTCCTGGGGAAACGACGTGCACCACGTCCTCGAATCGCTGTGGTCCAACGTGAACACCATGAAGGTGGCCGTGCCGGTCCTCGGCATCCTCCTGGACCTCCTGCGTCAAACTCTGACGCAGAAGCGAAACCGGACCAGCCAGCCACTCCCGAGCCTCACGACGGCACCGGACTCCGAGACGGCACCAGGGGCCGCCGCCCCAGGCCCGCTTTACCCGTCGCGACGGGTCGGCGAACTCCACCGCGCCGCCGCGCGGCGGCACCGCGGCCTGGCGGCCCGCCCGCCGGCGGCCGAGGTCCGAATCGTGGCCCAGGCCCGACGGTCACCTGCGCCGAAGGGACGTCGTGTGAACCGCCGCCGCCCAGGCAACCGCCAGTCGTAGCAGCACCTCGCCCCACCAGCGGCCCGGCACCACCACGGTGCCGGGCCGCCGCGCCTTCGCCACCAGGACCGTACGGACGAGGCGCCGCGAAGATCGCCCCCCTCGGTCCGGTCGGGGCTGCGCTCTGACTATCCTGGGCTCAGCGCCTGCCGATACCGCGAGACGCACATCTTGAGGGCCACCACCGGCAGGCACCCGTCGAACCACAGTGCACCGAGCCGAGCACCAACCAGCTGCACCGCCAGCTCGATCACGACTGCGGTGGTCGGACGTGCCAGCGATTCGGCCCGATGCATCGACGCACAGGCCAGCCCCTGCCTGCGCGGGCCCGCCTTCCTCACCGCACTGCCGCCTTCGCGCACGGACTCGACCACCAGAGCCCCCGCGACCAGTCCCGGCCTGCTTCCACGATCCCCTCTTCACCCACGCGGTGATATCACCACAGTATTTCGCTCACCCGTTTGGCGGGTCCGGCGTTCGAATTCTGGTGGCTACGCTTCATTCTCACGCTCAGGAAATTTCCTCGGGGAAATTTCCTGAGGCACCCACCTGCACCGCCAGGGTCCTGGTCGTATTTTCTCGGGCCCTGGTGAATCGAACATGAGAGGGGATCGTCGCAATGGCGGACTACTGGAACGGCATGCCTGCTGGTTCGATCGACGCGGTCTGGATCAAGAGCAGCGCAAGCGAGCCGAACGGCCAGTGCGTGGAGCTCGCACTCACCGGGGACGGGGAGATCGCCGTCCGGAACTCCCGCGATACGACGGGCCCGGCGCTGCTGTTCACGGCCGGGGAGTGGAAGGCGCTGCTGGCCGGCGCGAAGGACGGGGAATTCGACCACCTGATTACCGCCTAGTAAGCAGGCGTAAATACGAGAAGTAAACGCGCGGGCCTCGATTGTGGGACCATGGGACCGTTTAACATCCGGTCTGTCTCGCCATTGGGGCCCGCGTGTCCGTTTTTGACGCTTCTGCAACATTCTCCGGGTTTGCCCCTATGGGCCGCCCGGGGGCAGACCCGGAACAGAACCCCGCCGTCGCGGCCGTGCTGCTCGGCGCGACCTTGCTCTCGCTGCGCCTCGACCTCGGCGTGAAGCAGAACGATGCCGCGAAGCGCGCCGCCATGTCCCCTTCGAGGCTGTGCAAGCTTGAGCACGGACGCTTGCTTCCCCAGCACAAGGACGTCGAGATCCTCGCCGACATCTACGAGATCCTTCCCCGCGAGAAGTCGTGGCTCCTGATGCTCACGACGCTGGCGCACCAGCCGGCGCAGTGGCAACGGGAGGGCCTGACGGTGTCGATTCCGTCCATGTGCCAGCTGGTGGGCCTGGAGCCCGCCGCGGAGAGGCTGTGGACCTACGAGGCAAAACTCATCTCCGGCCTTCTGCAGACCGAGGCCTACATGCGGGCTGTCATGCTCAGGAGCCAGCCGCCGATGGAGCCCGACGAGGCCGAGGAACGAGTCGGGCTTCGCCTGTACCGGCAGAGGAAGTTGTTCGACAACCTCCCAGAGTGCGTCTTCATCCTCGACGAGAGCATGCTGCTCCGGCGCATCGGCGACCGCGAGACGATGGTTGGGCAGATGGACCGCCTGATCGAGATCGCGGAACGTCTCCTGGTTCAGATCCGCATCATCCCGCTAGACGGCGACCAGGTCCTCAGCGGAGTGAGCTCCCTGACACAGCTCGAGTTCGGCATGGCTGCAACGAAGCTGCCTTCCATGATCTACCTGGAGACCAGCGAGAAGGGCAAGTACTTCGTCAAGGGCGATGACGAACCGAAGGAGAAGAGCGCGCCGTCGTTCGACCGCCTCAGCACCACCATGACGATGCTGCTGAGCCAGGCCGCCGGCCGCGACGAGAGCCTGAAGATGATGAAGGAGGCCCGGCAGCGGTTTGCCCGCTGACGGGCCCGTCCTCACGGGACCCGGGCGACGCCTCCAAACTCGACCCACTCGTGGGTCTGCTGCGCACGGCGCTGGCGGAGTTCGTTGTCCGGCCGCCAGTGGGTCACGTCCACCAGGTACGGGTCGAGGACGGTCAGACCGTCGAAGTACCGTCGCACATCCAGCTTCTCGCGGACTCGGCCCCACTGGTCATCCGTGCCGTGCTTCATCAGCTTGGTGACTTCGTCCCGGACCGTCTCGTCGTCGCTCACGAGCTGGCAGATGACCATGTAGCTGCCAGGAGCCAGCCGGTCCCGCATGCGCCGGATCATCTCCTCGGGCCGCTCTCGGTCCTTCAGACAGTGGATCACCGAGACATACAGTGCAGCCACGGGCTGGCTGAAGTCGATGAAGCCGCCGTTGGAGGCCTGCTCGATGATCCGTTCAGTGTCGGTCATGCTGGCCTCGATGAAGCGGGTTCCGCTGTTCACGTCCAGCGAGGTGCGGCCGTGTGCGATCACGATCGGGTCGATGTCTATGTAGGCGACCCGGGCGTCCTGCGGGTGGATGTCCTGCGCGATCTGGTGCACGTTGGGCCTGGTCGGCAGGCCGGAGCCGTGGTCGAGGAACTGGGTGATCCCGCGTTCGCGGGCGAGGAAACGGACGACGCGTTCTAGGAACCATCTGTTGTTCAGGGCCAGTTCGCGGCTGCTGGGAGCGATCTTCAGGAGGTCCTGGCAGGCCTTGCGGTCTGCTTCGAAGTTGAGCTCTCCGCCCAGTAGCCAGTCGTACATGCGTGCTGCACTCGGGATCGAGGTGTTAATGGCATGCGCATGCCCATCCTCAGTATCCACGGCGCCCCTTCCGTGGCCGGACAACCCAGGGGGTTCCCCAGGGAGTTGGGGCCCAATCGTAGGCAGGCACACACGGCTACGCCATGAGGCTAGCCGGGCTATCGAAGCACTCGGTAGCGCGCCATGGCGAACAAGGAGCGAATTCACGCAGGTCGCACGCCGCCCCACCCTCAGATGCGCACATCTGAGGCACTGTGAGTTCTAACACTGCACTTCGGGACTGTGTGTCATGTCCGGGCAAGCATGCGAAGCGCCGCACGCAGCTCAACCTCGACGACGCCCTCGCTGACCCCCATAAGGTGCGCCGCGTCCGGCAGTTCAAATCCCAGCCGGTAGCGCAGAAGGACCGCATCCGCGGCAGGAGCGGGCAGAACAGTGTGCAACCAGTCTCCGCCGCGCCGGCCCGGCACACTGCGACGCGTCACCGCCTCACGCAGCAGAGACCAACACACCGCCGTCGGCTCTGAGCTGGCCAGCACCGAATCCCAGTCAGCCTCGGCATAGCCGAGAGTCCACGCCACCGCCTCCGCGCCGAGCTCCGCGTCATCCAGGCGAGCCCGCGCATACCGGCCGTACATCAGCCCGTACAACTGCACGAAGCCCTCGAAGCCGCTGCGCGCCCGGGAACTTCGCGCCCGGCCTCCGGGCACCAGCGGGCAGCCCGACGACCTGGTCCATGGATACGCCCGCATACCTCCGCCTCGCCGCTCATCAATGACCCCGTCCACGAAAGCGGGGCGGCCCTCCCCAGACAGAGAAGGACCGCCCTTCAGAATTCAGACCACCCACACGCGCCGGACCCGGACCACCACCTCCCGGGTACACCGCAGCAGGCACAGAAGCAGGGCCACCCGGGAGGCGGCGACCGGGCCGTCACCCAGGACAACCCAGGCGAGGAGGGGGACCGCGAGTACGCCGCTTAAACGCGCGACGACGTCAATTACCCCGATCGAGCGCAGGGCCCGGCCCGGAGAGAAATTGCTGGTAGCTTGAGGGAAATCGGAGCACGGCAGATCGCACTGCCGCCCGCCACGGAATCGTTCGAGCATGCCTATTCTCGTCGTTCTTGATCGGTTTGGTGGGGCCCCGGGCGTGGTGGGGCAACCACACCCGGGGTCATGCCGGTTGACCGGCATGAACATCAACCTACCGGCGGTTTGGGGCCGCAAGGCAGTTGAGGCCCAGACACGCAATTTCCGATTGGGCGTGGGCTCCGAAAGGGTCCAGGAAAACTTACATCTGCTCAGGAAGCATCCCGCTCCGAATCATTCCGGTCGCTTTCGCGCCCGATTGCGTCATTTCGGATCGATGCATTCCGATTGTGTCCCTATCGCGGGCGCCGTGGCTCGACCGGGTGCGGCTTCGGCGAGCCCCATCACCGCCCCCTTCGACATGCTGCCCGGCCCACGCCACCGGCCCGCCCCCTCACGGTGACGAAGCCCGTGCTCCTCTGGCCGTATCCGGGACAGCGGAAGCGCCCTCACCTGGCGCCCGGCAGCGCACACGGGCCCCGAACAGGTCACGAGGAACGCAGCGCGCGCTCGCAGTCCAGGCAGCGCCGGTCGGCGAGCGGCGGCGGGTACCAGGATTCCCCGGGGCGGGTCGGCCGGTAGTGGGCGTGCTCCATCGGCCCGGTGTCCAGGCCGCACAGGGTCTGGGCCTGTGGGTCTTCCGGCACGTCGGGGTCCGCTCCGGCGGCGTGCACGGTCAGCACGACCGGCTCGACCCCGTCCGGGCCCAGTGCCTCGTCCGGCTCCAGCTCGAACAGGACGATGATCGATCCCATGAGGTCGAGCATCACCCAGGCCAGCGCGGCTCACAGCTAGAGGTAGGCCGTCCGGGCCGCCCCGACACGACGCCGGCGCCCCTGCCCGGTCTCAGCCGGCAAGAACAAGCGGTCCCCGGCGAGGAGCAGGAACAGTGCCACCTCCAGCGACCACCTCGAACATCCCGCTGTACCCAGCATCCGGTGCCAAGCCGAGCCCCAGCGCGTACGTACCCGGCCGCAGGTCCGACGGAACGAGCCACACGAACTGGCCGGAGGCGCCGTCGACGGTGTCACTGATGGTCTGGACGGCGAACAGGGAGGTCTCGTCGCCGGTGAACAGCTTCAGCACACGGTGGTCGCCCGTCCCGCCGTCCCAGACGATCAGGCAGGGGTCACCGCGTACGACGATCGCATCGGGCGCCGGCAGGGTGACGGAGGGCCGGTCAGGGTTCGTCGGAGAGGGCCCGGTCAGGCCAACCGCGGAAAGGGCCGCCAAGCCGAGGCGCAGCAGGCCACCAAACTCGCCAGGGGTCATATCCCCCATTCAACGACAACCTGCTATGACTCGTCACTCAAACCGGCGAATACTTATCCAAACGGTCAAATCGAGCTTGGGCGGGCGCAGGTGCGCACTGTCAGCGGGGCCGTATTGGCTGGCCGAGTTCCACACGGCGGCGCACGTCGACAGCCCGCCACTCCTTCAGCGCCTCGATGATCTGAGGGCGCTGCACGTCGAACGCAGCCAGCGCGTCACGTTCCTCCCCGCAAACCACCTCCCGGCCTGACGATCACGCCCGGCGTCGGGCAGGTGGACACGGGCCACCGATCCCAGGCCGAGCGCAGCAGACCGCCGAACGCAGGCGGTTCGCATCCCCCTTCCGGCGGGGCAACCGACAAAGCGTCGCCAGCCTCCCTGGCGCGTCCCTCCGAACGGTCAACTCTTCCTTGCCACAGCGCCTTCAGCGTCGAATCGCGAACTTTCCGCGCGTTGTCGGTGGCGGCCGCGAAGGTCTCACCACACGTTGCCGGACAGCTACGGAGAGGGGGTGAACTGCGCCTTGTTGCAGGAGACTTTGCAGGCCTTCAAGTTCACCCTCGACCCCACGCCTGCCCAGGAAGCAGATCTGAACCGGCACGCCGGTGCCGCCCGGTGGGCCTTCAACTGGGCGCTGGCCCGGAAGATCGCCGCACACCGCGAGTGGCGCTCCCAGGTCGATGGCCTCGTCGAGAGCGGGCTAAGCGAGCGCGACGCCCGGAAGAAAGTCACCGTCCGGATCCCAGGCCAGGCCACGGTCAAGAAGCACCTGAACCAGGTCAAGGGCGACTCCCGTCTCGACGATGGGCGCCCCGAAGGCTTCCACGGCCCGTTCCTACCGTGCCCGTGGTGGCACGAGGTGTCCACCTACGCCTTCCAGTCCGCGTTCTACGACGCCGACGCCGCGTTCAAGAACTGGTTCGACTCCCTCACCGGCCGCCGCGCCGGCCGAGCCGTCGGCTACCCCCGATTCAAGAAGAAGGGCCGCGCGCGGGACTCCTTCCGGCTCCACCATGATGCGAAGAAGCCGACGATCCGACCCGACGGCTACCGGCGGCTACTCATGCCCCGCATCGGCTCGGTGCGCATCCACGACTCCACCAAACGCCTCGTCCGCCTCATCGCCAAGGACAGCGCGGTCGTCCAGTCCGTCACCGTCTCCCGCGGCGGAAACCGCTGGTACGCCAGCGTCCTCGTCAAGGTCACCCGAGACATCCCCGACAAGCCGACCCGCGCCCAGACCGAACGCGGCACCGTCGGCGTCGACTGGGGCATCTCACACCTCGCCACCCTCTCCCAGCCCCTCAACCCGGCAGACCCGGCGAGCGTCCACGTCGACAACCCCCGCCACCTCAACGCCGCCACCCGCCAACTCGCCAAGGCCCAGCGCACCCTGTCCCGCACCCAGCGCGGATCCAACCGCCGCACCCGGGCCGCCCGCCACGTCGGCGCCATCCAGCACCGCATCGCCCAACGCCGCGCCACCACAATCCACCAGCTCACCAAGCAGCTGGCCACCCGCTTCGCCACCATCGCCATCGAAGACCTCAACGTCACCGGCATGAGCGCATCGGCGAAGGGCACCGTCGAGAAGCCCGGCCGCCGAGTCCGCCAGAAGGCGGGCCTCAACCGAGCCGTTCTCGACGCTTCCCCCGGCGAACTCCGCCGGCAACTCACCTACAAGACTTCCTGGCACGGCTCCAGCCTCGCGGTCGCCGACCGCTGGCACCCGTCCAGCAAGACCTGCTCAGCCTGCGGGACAGTCAAACCCACGCTGTCCCTGGCCGAACGGGAGTACCGCTGCACCACCTGCGGCCTGACGATCGACCGCGACCTCAACGCGGCCCGCAACATCGCCCGGCACGCCGTCCCTCTGGTAGAGGGGGACGTTAAAGCCCGTAGAAGTCCGGTAAGCCCCGCCCGCGAGGGCGAGCACGGACGCGCCGAAAGGCAGACGCGGGAAGGCCCACCGCCACCAGACGACGGGTCACCTCGGAGGGGGTAATCCCCCGACAGCCCCCACCCGAGCACGCTCGGGCCACAACTCCACAGAGAGCAAAGAATGCGCAAAGCCCACACGAAGGCCCAGCTCACGAAGGGTGCGGCCCGAGCGCGTGGGGGCTGACCCCGGGCGGACCTCAGCTTCCAGATCACTGCGGAGTGCGGCCCGAGCGCGTGGGGGCTGACCCGACACCTCCACGCCCGCCTCCGAGAGGTCCCGGTGCGGCCCGAGCGCGTGGGGGCTGACCCATGGGCGAGCGGATGGGCGGCGGCCTGGTGGCGTGCGGCCCGAGCGCGTGGGGGCTGACCAAGAGCCGACCCTGGCCGAGCTGCCCGCCGGCCGTGCGGCCCGAGCGCGTGGGGGCTGACCGATCTCCTTGTAGCGCCTGCCGTCCCCGAGGTGGTGCGGCCCGAGCGCGTGGGGACTGACCGCCATCCGGGCGTGGCCAGATGCGATCGCGATCGTGCGGCCCGAGCGCGTAGGGGCTGACCGAGTGAGAAAAGGGCTCCGCGGGCCAGCTGTCCGTGCGGCCCGAGCGCGTAGGGGCTGACCGGTGTGGTTCGGGTGACGGGCGTGCAGGGTGCAGCGCGGCCCGAGCGCGTAGGGGCTGACCGGCCCAGCAGATCGAGCGCGACGCCGCGTTCGCGTGCGGCCCGAGCGCGTAGGAGCTGACCGTCGCCCTCGGCGTCCGGGCCCGGGGTGTAGTGGTGCGGCCCGAGCGCGTAGGGGCTGACCAGTCGCCTTGACCAGACCGTCGCTCAGCACGTCGCGCGGTCCCGCAGGGCGGCTGTCTCGTCATCGGCGCGGGTGAGCGAGGCCTGCACGACGCAGACGGGCCGGGGCCGCCCATCCGACCATGGCGTCTGCGAGGTGCGCCAGCGCGCTCCCGTCCGCTGCGGCACCCGGGGGCTCCTGGCCGGGCCGCTCACCAGAGGCTGAAGTTTCACGGTTTCGGTGGCACACGGGCGGCCGCTGCGGAATCGTCGGTGCCGGCGCCTCGCCGAGCGGGCGTCTCAGGCAGGCAGATTACTGGAGGGGTGCCATGGGCGAGCGGGAGACGTGGACGACGGACGAGTTCGGAGACTCGCACAAAGGCGCCGTCGGAGTACTCCTGGCCGACGGCACCGTTCCCCGCCCTGCCTTCTTCCCCATGGCAGACCAAGGAGGCGGGCATACCACCTCTCAGTGGAACGTCTACGACGGCCGCCACGGCCTCACCCCGCGGGCGCACGCGCTCCGCGCCGTCTGCTCCTGCGGCTGGACCGGCCCGGAGCACCAGGTCGACTGGAACGGTGACGGCGCGCAGGAGTTCGACGACGCGGCTCACGAACTGGCGTACGCGTGCGAGCAGGAGTGGGACGAGCACACCACCGAGGTCGAGATGTCGGCCGTGGCCATGCCGGATGACATCACGGACCTGATTCGCATCCTCGGGGACAAGCTCGACAAACTGGGGACGGAATCTCCACTGGTGGCGCTCAGGGTCGTGCGGATGCTGGAGTTGACTGCCGAGCGGAGCGCACGGCGGCCAGCTCGTATTGCCCAGTATGACTTGGGACTTGAGCAGAGCGCCGCAGGCCTCGGCCTGAACGAGGACGGTGCCCGACGGTTACTGTCCCGCTTCGGCCGCTTCTCGCCCTACAGCTGACACCGCACCCAGAGGCCGGTTCCCCGAGCCGGGTCTCATCAGGGCTCCGCCTCTCACGGGGCACCGCCGCCCGCAGAAAGGCCTGGGTGACGGAACCCTCCCACCGCTGCTCACGGCCAAGGCGCACCCTCCGCAGGCTGGGCCACGGGGTACTGACAGCACCCCGGGGCTACCGGTCGGGCAGCCCCGGGGTGGGCAGCGTCAGTGTGTGGGGCGAGGGCCGGGCGGATCCGTGATCAGGCCGACGGGCTCCTGGCTGTCGAGGTCCTGCTCGGCGGCGCCAAATCGCAGCTGGTGCGGGGCCGGGCCGGCTGGCCGGGCATTCCGGGTGTCGGGGCCGCCGGTGTCGTTGCCGGTGGCCTTCTCGGCGCGCGGCGGCTTCGGGAGGAGTTCGCCTTGGCCGTTGCCGGGCCGCAGGGTGGTGATGCGGGGCCGGTCGCCGTGGACGTGGGGGACACCACGGGCGCGGAGGTGGTGGGCGAACTGCCAGTTGCGGCAGGTGCGGAAGAGCGGGTCGCCGGCGTGGGGGTCGTCGTCGGGGATGTCGGCGTCGGTGAAGGGGATGGGTCGGATGCCGTCGAGGTGGACGGTGAGGTCCTGGACGGCGAGGTCTTGGGTGTGGCCGGGGGCGGCGGATTCGAGGGCGAGGTGGGGGTTGTCGGCCCAGCGGTAGGGGCCGGTGGTGACGCCGCACAGGTACCAGGCGAAGGCGTGCGGGAACTCGTTGAGTTCGACGGTGGCGTGGCGGGTGGTCTCGTCGATGTGGCGGCTGTAGCGGCCGTGGAGGGCGACGGCGCAGTGGCGGCTGAGGTCGATGCCTGTGACGTACTTGAGCCACAGGTGCCGGTACCGGCGCTGTCCCGTCTCGATGGTGATGGACGCCAACTCGACCATCCTGTCTGCTAGTTGATAAACCCTTTCACTTATATTTTATACTCTTGATTGGTGGTGTCCTAGCCGCCGTCCCGCTCCCGACAGGCCCGCATCAGCACCTCCACCAACGGCCGGTGCCGGTTGTGCCGGTACTCCCCCGGGTACTCCATGTTGAACTCCAGCTCCAGCGCCGCCCGCCGCTCCTCCTCCGGCAGCGCCCTCGGCTTGCGGCACACCGCGTAGATGTTGCTCCCGTTCGGATTGCCACGCACCTCCACCTCGTCGAAGTAGCGGCCCATCAGCGACCGAAGCGACTCAGGATCATGGAACCTCTGCATCGTCCACACGCCGGCACGAAAGCTCGCAGTGAACCCGTTGTCGTCCAGGAACTCGACGCTGCGCCTGTACCGGCCGTTGTTGCGGGCCTTCTTCCCGCCGACCCTGCGCGCGACCGAGCCGAGCGACCTGGTCCCGGTGTAGAAGGTGCCGTCCTTGGCGAGCAGCGAACTGCAGGCGGCGACCACGGCGTTCTCGAACTCCAGGGAGGTGACGGAGTTCAGCACGCTGTCGAGCACGACGACGTCGTACAGCCCCTGGGCGGGGATGTCCCGTTGGAGGTCGCGGATGTGCGCGACCGTGGCGGCCACGTCGAGCGCGTTCTGCTTCCCGGCGGCCTTGACGTGCGGCTCGTACCAGTGCGCGTCCCAGCCCTGCGACTTGATCCGCTGGATGTAGGCGAGTTCTCCGGCGCCGAAGTCCATGACCCGCTGGCCGGGGCGCAGCGCGGGCAGGACGTGCTGCTCGTACGTGGTGGACTTGTTGGAGTCGCCTTCGTCTCCGCCGAGGCGGTGCATTTGGCACCAGTGCTGGTTGTAGGCGCGGATGCCGAGTTGGGTGTAGTCGTAGACGCCGTAGTCGCCGTCCAGCCACACGGCGAGTTCGTCGGCTTCCTGGACGGACAGGCGGTAGCACAGCAGCGGCAGTTTGAGGTCGGCGGCGACGACCGCGTAGTCGTTGTTGAGGATGACCCTGCCCTGGTGGTCGGCGACGACGGAGCCCCAGGTGCCGTAGCGGGTGACCAGGCGGCGGATCTCGGCCTGGATCGCCGGGTTGGAGCGGGATACGGCGGTGACGTCCTCGGGCTGGATCCACTCCCAGCCGTGGGCGTCCGGCCCCGACGCGGGCACTCGCACCTTCGAGCCGTCGGTCTCGATCGAGTTGTGGAGCAGGTTGAACTGGACTTCGTCCTGGGTGGAGACGTGGCCGTCGAGGAGAATCGCCGGTGCGTGGCTCTGGCCGATCGCCTTGAGGGACTTGGTGCGCTGGTGGCCGGCGACGAGGATGCCGTTGCCGTTGACGATCACGGGCTTGACGCACCCGAAGAGGGCCAGGGACCGCTGGAGCCGGTCGAAGGCCTCCTCGGACAGGCGGCGGGGGTTGTACGGGGCGGGCTTGAGCCCGTCGATCGCGTACGCCTCGACGAACTTAGGCATCGACGGCCTCCTGCTGCGCGTCGTGCTGGTCGAGGAGGTAGTGCGCGAAACCGGTGTCGGTACCCCTGCTCGTGTAGAAGGCGTCGTGGATGTTGTTCAGCCGCTCGACCTCGTCCTTGGTGATCTGCACGCGGGTAGTGCCCCACTGCACGAAGCCCCACTGCAGATGCTCGTCGGCGGTCTTGTCGCCCTCGCGGTCGGTCGTCTCGGCGGCGAGCTGCGACGGCAGCTCGATGCCGTCGAGGAGGTCGTCCACGGCGTCCTGGTCGTAACCGGTCCCGTCGAGGTCGGGCAGGGCACCCAGGATGTCGGCCAGCAACTCGGTGTCGTACCCGGCCAAATCCGAGGTGCGGTTGTCCACAATCACGATCTTCGCGGCCGCGTCGTCATCGACGTCGATCCAGGAGACCGCGATCTGGTCCCAGCCCCGCTGAACGGCGGCGTCCCAAGTGTGGTTGCCGGCGAGAATTTCGTTCAGGCGGCCGGTGAGAGCACCCCGGTTGACGACGATCGGCTTGTACTGGCCGTTCCAGTACAGGGAGTCGGCAACGGAGTTCACGTCGCCACGCCGCGGGTTGCGGTGGTACCGGGTGAGGTCGCCGATCGGAACGGCGAGAGGCAGCAGGGAGTCGACGATCCGGTCGATCGGTGCAGGCACGAGCTGGTCCTTCGTAGGCCGATTCCCCGCGCCCTACGCCGCAACAGCCTAGACGACCCTCAGGTACCCCTCAGGCGGACCCAACGCGCGCCTTGACACTAAGAGAGCAAGTCGTAACAATCGGCGACCAATGGGATTGCTCTCTGAGGGCAACCAGAGATCGGGATCACGGCACGACTCCGCTCCTCCGACGAGGACGAGGAGACGACCCGCCCAGGAAGCCGACGGCTTAAGGCACCTGGGGCGTTCCCGAATCCCAACGTCATCGAAACCACCTGCAACAACGAGCAAAGCTCCATGTGGCGCTGCTCAACTTGTTCCACCGAGACTTGGCGTCGGCAGAGTCTCGGCTCAACCACCGTCCATCGGAGGTCGAGCCGAGCCTGCCCTGCGCCGGACCCGCCCGCCTCTGACCGAAGGAGCATGGGGGTCCGCGTGCATACGCTCGGCTGGGTGAGCGCGGCGGTTTTGAGCATCGCCGGTCTCGGTACGATCGCCAGGATGCTGGTCGGTCAGCTAGGGGCGCTGCTCGACACGGTGGCGAAGCATGGCCCTGCCGCGGTGAGAGCGATCGAGGCGGTCCGGCGGATTGCGGACGCTTGGGGGGCTGCGTTCCCCAAGTCCGAGGCCACCAAGGCCTGTCGAACCGGTCGTTCGCCAGCTACGGCCGCCGCTCGCGAATCCCCGGGCAGTGAGAACACCCCGCATCATCGGCCCCTCGGTGCCGGCCCAGCGGCTTCAAGACCGCTCCGGCGCTTGGCCGGCGAGGCTAGACGACGGGATCGGCCCATCGGGCGAGGCCGCCGGTGAGGCTATCGAGGTCGTCGGCCGCTTCGGACCACCGCTGCGGTGGCCGGTTGGGGTGCTCTAGGGGACCGAGAAGCAGGTCGTGGATCAGTTCCTTCCGAGCTTGGGTGGGCAGGAGCGTGAGCCCGAAGATCTTGAAGGTTGTGGGGAGTGGGGCTCCCAGATACCGGTCAAGGTCACGGCACTGCTGGCGCATGCGATCAAGGTCGGGTTCGCCTCCGGCCGCGAGGTCTCGGCAGTCGTCCGCGAGCTGTTCGGCGATCTTCGCCGTCGCTGTGCAGATCTTGTGAGCCCGGACCTTGGCCCTGATGGCGAAGGCGATGGCGGCGGTGGACAGCGTAACGATGAGACCAAGCCGGGTCGCCGGGGGAATGGAAGGGGTTGTCCTGAGCATCCCGAGGAACCCGATGACGAAGAGGCTCATACAGATCGCATGGGAGGCAGTCGATCTGAAAACACGCCAGCGGATGGAGGCGCGCCAGTCCTTCCAGGGCTCCATATGGGGCGCGGTCAGCCAGAGGACGAGGGCGACGCCCATGATGGCGCCACCGGTGGCGCCGTTGTCGTTCGGCTGGCGGCTCTCGATGACCTCGTAGACGAGGAAGCCTCCGAAGAGCAGCCAAACCACCGGCGGAAGCCGCCCAAGCACCCACGCCACACTCCGGCGAGCCCATGTCGGCAGCAGGTCGAAGAAGTGCATCACGACGACTGGCCAGAGGAATCCTGCGAACCAGGCCCGAGACGAGAGGCCCGCAAGAGTCAGGCCGAGGAGAAGCACCCACAGGACACCGATGAGGGCACCCGCTGCCGCCCACCGCCGTTGGGGTGTCCAGCTGGCTCCGGGGAGCGCGAGTTGAGCCATTTTCTTCCTTCCGCGAGGTCTTTCTCGCGAGACAGGTTAGAGCTCCCGCCCAGCGGCCTCTCCGTGACGGCTACCCAGGTACACCCGACGGAGGAGATGGCAGCGGCTGGCTCGCTGCAGGGGGCGCGGCGTTGTTGACACCGCGCTCCGGCCAGTACGCCTGAGCGCCCCGCACGAGAGGACCACGTGGCGCCGTCCTGATGATCGCCGGAGGGGTGAGCGGCCTCCGGCGGGTCCGCTACCTGGTGGGTCGAGGCCTCCCCCACGGGAGCGGGACGGCATGACGGGCATGCGCTCGTCAAGGATGAGTCCTCAGACGTAGGTAGTGAAGAGCAGGCCAACCTCACTTGTGGCTGCTTGGCTGCTGCCTCCCGTCGGTAGAAAGGGGGCTACATGGCCTCGATCCGAGGCTGGTAGGGGATCAGGGAGTCAGATGCGCGCTCGAAAAGCACTCTCCGCAATATCCACTGCCCTTGCTGCGGCGGTGGGCCTGGTCATCGCCGCACCTGATGCACACGCGGCCGGGCTAGCTGGCGGCTACGGATGCACGGGCACCCATGTATGGTCCGGCGAACTCATCGGATACCCAGGAGTCGGGACGGTTCATACCTACCTCGACGGCGCGATCAACTGCTCGGTGTACGTAAAGATTTCCTACGCGGGAATCCCCACGTGGACCACTATCGCGATCCAGAACAGCGACAACGATCTTGTCTGGGCCGGCAGGGACGAGGGTAGGTACTCCTCATACGCGGGCCCCGTACGCGTCGATGCTCCCGGCAAGTGCGTTCGCGAGTGGGTTACTGGGTGGCTCCCCAACGGGGATCTGCACTATAGCGCCCCGACCCCCTGGCACTCCTGCGGCTGACGGAATCCTCGACCAACCCGTCGCACATTGAGGCGACCAAGGGCCCCTCTTTTCGCGCCTTGTCCGGTGCGGGCTCACGCGGCGCGTCGTCCGTTCGACGGGCTGCTACTCGATGTCGAACAGTGACTGGAGCAGTTCCTCGATGTCCTGGACGCTGGAGTGCGGCGGGATCACCCGGACGTTGTCGGGGTTGGACGCGACCATGGCCACAGCCCGGGCGTCGGCGGGGAGGAGGCTGAGGAACCAGGCGATGGTGTCGGCCCACAGGGTGGCGTCTCCGTCGCGCAGGATGAGCTGGCCGTGCTCGAAGTAGCTGCACTGCCGGGTCGTCCCGTCCAGCTCGACGTCGAAGTCGATGTAGTCCTTCTCGCTCACGGGGGCGTGCTTGTGCCAGGACTCCATGTCGGGGAAGCGGCCGAGGAGGTGGTCCCCTGCTTCTTCCGGGGTGATCGGCCAGGTGGTTCCGGGCGCTGCGCCGATGTAGATGGTGTCCAACAGGGGTTCCTTGCCGGGTTAGGGGACGACGCGGACGTTGCTCTCGACGTGGTGTTTGGCGAGCAGGTACTGCCAGTACCCGACGGTTGCGCTGTCGGGGGTATCAACTTCAAGGTACTGGGCGTGGTTGGCGGGGTTGTCGATCGCCGCCTTGTAGCGGGTGAGTTCGGATTCGTCGTCGGCCAGGACGAACTGGGTGTTGAAGCGGTCTTCCTGTAGTCCTTCCAGCGAGCGGGGGCTGCATCCCATCTTGCGGACGTTCTTCGCGTCGATGAGCGCGCCGTCGGCGGGCCGGTAGCCGTCCGCCCACACCTTCTCCCCGTCAGCTCCGAGGACCCGGCGTTCCGGCCTGCCTGCGACCTGCACCTGGTACGCGCGGTCGGCGGGGGTGCCGTAGTTCGGGTCGCGTTGGTCCATCCCGGCGATCCATGTCCTGGCGGCCATCTGCTGTGCGGGGGTGTAGAGCGGGTAGGGCGGCGGGTTCGGCGGTGCGATGGGCCCGACGGCGGGGTTGGCGAGCGGGCTTTGGCCGGGGACGGCGGGCTGTCCTACCGGGTTCTGCGGGCCGGTGGGGGTGGTGGCGCTGGCAGAGTCGACGCCAGCGACCGTGGTTGCGGCAGCAGCGGTGCCGGCCAGGACCACCAGGCGTGCGGCGAGCGATGAGACGATGGCCTCGGCCTCGGCGACGGCGGCTGCAGCTGCCATCTGGGCTTCGGCGGCGGCAAGAGCTTCGGCGGCCACCGCGGCTTCAGCCGCCAGGGCCGCGTCTGCGGCGGCCGCGGCGGCATCTGAGCCGCCGAACGTGAAGACGGTCAGGAGGACGCCCGCCGTGGTGACGACTCCTGCGGTGACCCCCAGTCCGATCAGCGTGTTCTGGCAGTCGTCAATCGCCTTCGCGTACTCGTTGCAGATGGCTTGGAGTTCCCGGCACGCCGCTGAGATGTTCTCCATCAGCGACAGCTTCGATGACGCCGTGGTGCCGCCAGCCGGGCAGGTGTTGAACACCGTCGCGGCGTACGCCTTGTACCCCTCGAACGCGTCGCCCGCGCACTTCGCGATCACCTCCGCCGAGTGGAGCCCGGCGTTTCTCTGCGCCTGGTCGATCAAGGAGGCGCTCTGCTCCCAGACGTGGGCGGCGCTGCGCAGGCGTTTCGGGTCTCCCTGGGGCCAGAACTTCCCGATGATCGGGATCTCGTGGACTTCCTTGGAGCCGGTGACCATCGGGAGGCTGGCGTGGGCCTCGTTGGGGTCGCACTGCTGGGCGCCCTTGGCGAGACCCGAGGAGGTGTTGATCTTTCCGGTGAACGAGGCGGCGACGGAGTCCTGGACGGCGAGGTAGTTGGAGGCCATGGTCAGCAGGCGGCTGGAGATGGTGGCCATGCCCTGTCCGGCTTTCCCGATGGCCTGGACGATGCTCTTCGCGGCCGGTTCGTACTTGCCGGCGAAGGAGTGGGCGATCGAGTCGTCGCCCGCCATCCCCCCTGTGGACGCAAGGTCGCCTGCTATGCCGTCGGCGATGCGGTAGACGAAGTCCTTGGTGTCGAGGAACTGCACGGACGCCCGGAACGCGACGTCCGGGTTGACCTCGAATCCCGATGCTGCGGACGCGTCTGCCACGGTTCATCCTCCCCCGGGTGCGGCTGCCAGTTTATCGGGGCTACGCGCTGACAGTCAGGCAGTCGTGGGTACAGGTGCGCCCGGCCGGGTGGGGGTCCGGCCGGGCGGAGTCGGGGTGCTACTCGCCCCGGTCTTCGTTCTGGCTCTCCGCGCACAGGAGCCGTCCGGCGGCTTCGCCTTGGGCTTCGGTGAGGAGCGTGTCGGCGCGGTCGGCGAGCCCGAGTGACGCGGCGTCGACGCAGTACCGCTCCAGGGCGACGGCGGCTTGGACGGCCGCCGTGGGGGTGGTGGCCCACCCGAGGGCGGCGGGTCCTCCTCGGCTTCCCGGCCGGGTGGTGCGCGGCCGGGACGGCGGGGAGGGGTTCATCGGTCGCCCCGGTCGATGGCCAGGGCCTGTTGCGGGGTGATCTCGCCCTCGCAGAGGCGGCGGGCGATGTCGACCCGGTCTGTGACGTCGCTGTAGCCGGAGTGCAGGATGTCGGCGGCGGTCTTGAGGCGGGCCTCGGCGGCTTCGGCTCGCTCCCACAGCAGGTCCAGCTCCGGGTCGGTGATGGTGCTGGCGGTGGGCCGCTGGGGGGTGTTGGTGCTGTCGGTCATTTCGGGCTCCGTTCCGCTGGTCCGAGTAGACGGTAGCCGGTCCGACGTGGGAGGCCGTTGGCGGTGGTGGCGGTCGGGTGGAGGGCATTCAGGAGGATGTCGCGGCGGCGGGCCGGGCCCGGGCCGAGGGTTTCGACCTCGGCCCGGTTGCCGGTGACGGCCAGGACGCGGATGCGTCGCTGTTCGTCGAGGGGGTGGCATGCCTCGTACTCCTGGCCGCCGGCCACCTGGTGTGTGGTCATCGGTTGTTGCAGCGGCAGAGGCTGGAGATGGGGTCGCACCAGGAGTCGCAGGCCTTGCACCAGATGGCCCCGGGGCGGGGCGGGGTGCGCTCGGGTTCGGTGGTCGTCGGGCTGGTGGTCACTGCTTCGTCCCCTGCTGGTGGAAGTGGAGAGCTTGGAGGAGTTGTTCGCGGTGCCGGGCGGCGTCCGGGTCGGGCCAGCGGGTGCTGTACCGGCGGGTCCGGGGTCTCGGCGGTGGGGTGGGGGCGGGCCGGTTCTGTTCGGCGCAGAGCGCCGGCAGGGGTCCGTACCGTTCCTGCATCAGCCGGGCGTATGCCTCGGGGTCGGCCGCGCCGTGGGCGGTGTAGGTGTGGTGCACGGTGTGCCTCTTTGGGTATGCGCAGGCCCGCCCGACTCGGAAGGAGGTCGGGCGGGCCTTGGTCGTGACGTGCTTTGCTGGCGGTCCTCTCGTGGCGTGCTCATGGGAGCTGCCCGGTTCTGGCGGGTGGGGCGCGGGGGGAGTGCCGCCTGCCAGGTCCGTGAGAGGGGTGTCACGGCGCATGTCGCCGGGGGTGGGCCCAGGGGGGGCGAGCCCACCCCTCGGCGACATGCTGACAGTATCATCAAGAGTCCCCATACAAGTTAGGGAAGGGAAGGCTCGTCGGCAGGCCTCAGCTCTTCCACGGTGCAGCCGTCGAAGGGCGTCGTGCCGACGCCGTCGCTGTCCGGGTCGTGGCCGGGCGGATCGAACAGCGCGCCCTGCGTGCCGGTGTCGTACCAGGCGGCGGGCGGCATCTGGAGCCAGTCAGGCCGGGGCATGGGCATACCTTTCGTACGCGGGCCAGCGCGTGTCACTTGTGGCGGTCACGGCCCACCCGAACTGCTCGGGCTGCGAGTTCCGGGGCGGGTATCGGGAGCACGCTACCCAATCGCGGGGTGACCGTTCCAAGCGTCGCGAGCACCCGGTGAAAGGTGTCGGCTCCGTCGGCGATCTGCTCCAGTGCGGCCTGCACGTGCTGGTCGGCGATGGCGGCGGCCGCAACCAGGGCATCGAGGCCGGGTCGAGTCATCGGGCTTCCTTGGGATCGGGCGAGGGGGTTCCCGTCCGCAACCGGCGACCCCCCGGGGGGCCGCCCTGGTCGGCCAGGTCAGGCCGCGACGGGCACCGGGGCCTCGGCGGCGTCGGCCCGCTCGGCCTCGTCGCCGGTGCGATCGGCGGTCTCGGTGACTACCTCGGCGAGCATGGTGGCGAACTCGGCGTCGAGGTCGGCGCCGGCATCCGGCGCCGCGGCCTGCTCTGCGCCGCGGTCCTGCTCGGGTGCGGTGAGGCTGGGGGCCTTGGCCGCACTGGAGGTGACGATCTCGCGGGCGTCGGCGAACGCCTTGGCCTGCCTCACCTGGAACTTGGCGTCCTGGAGGCTCTTGGCGGTGCGCTCCAGCTGCTCCAGGCGGGCGCCGATCTGCCCGTCGAGCGCGCGAGCCAGCTCCTCGATGGGGGTCTTGGCCAGCTCCTCCAGCAGTGCGCGGGTCCGCTCGATCTGGTCGAGCTTGTTGCGGGTGCCCTTCTGGACGGCGATCCGCTCGGCCTTCTGCTCCTCGGTCAGTTCCTCGACGTCGAACATGCCCGGCTGGCGCTCCTGCTCGCGGACCTGGTGGGCGAAGTGGAGGAGTTCGTTCTCGTCCATCGCCTTGCCGTTGTCGCCACCCTGGGCCCACTTGGTGATGACGGCGTCCTGGGCATCCGGCGTCAGCTCGGAGATACGGTGTGCGGCGGCGAGGCCGATGTGACCATGGGTCAGGTGGTGCTGCACCTTGGGGACGAGGTCGAGCAGTTGGAGGCGGATCTGGATGTAGCGGGTGGACTTGCCGAAGACCCTGGCGACGTCCTTCTCGGTGAGCTTGCCGCCGTCGTCGCTGGTGTCCTCGTCGAGGATGCGCCGATAGCCCCGCCCCTCCTCCAGCGCGGTCATGTCGGCGCGGTTGATGTTCTCTGCCATCGCCCTGCGGAAGGCCTTGATGTCGGAGGCGACGGAGACGATCTCGGCCTTGATGGTGGGGTTGCCGACTTCCTGGTTGGCGCGGTAGCGGCGCTCACCCATGACGATCTCGTAGCCGCCCTCGGGGCGCCGGCGGACCTCGATCGCGGTCATGACGCCGTGCTCCCGGACGGAGGCGGTGAGCTCGGACATCTTCTCGGTGTCGAAGTACTCGCGGGGCTGACGCGGGTTCGGGTGGATCTGGCTCATCTTGAGCTTCTTCGCCATGGTGTAACTCCCATCAGGTTTTGGGGGTCCATCCCCCTTCCTTGTAGTTAGATTCTATACTCACTCAGGATGGGGTGCAACACCGGCAATAGATTGATCAAGAAACTTCTTGGCCGGGCCTCAGCTTTCGGACGACCTCGAATGCGAGGGATTCACCCCATCAGGCCAGCGAATCGCCACCGGCGTCGCCCGTGGCCCCCCGGCCCGAAGATCGGGAATCCGGAGCGGGTGACACCCCGCCCCCCGCGAAGAGAATGAGGGCGTCGACGACCCCCCGGCCGGATAGAGGGCTATCGCTTTCAGACTCGGCCACGAGTCCGGCCCGGCGCCGTTCTGCGAGCACGCGCAACACGCCCGCGCTGCTGATCGCCACCAGAAAGACCCCTCATACCAGCGCGCAGGCCCGACGCCGAGCCTGCGTGATCCATCCCGCGGCGCCACTCGCCGCGAACCCCCGACCGCTGACCTGGATGGACTCGCGACCGGCGGCCACAGCTTGCACCCGAGATCAACAACCTGTCAAAGAATGATCGTTTGGATTCCTGGCGCCATCGGCCTGTACTGTGCCTGTTGCCGATCGCCAACAGATATTCCAACGGAACAAAATCACAGGGGGCTCCAATGACTACGCCAGCCGATACGGCCGACGGGCTATGGAGCCTCGCTGCGAAGCTCAAGTTCCTACGCGGTCGACTCACACGGGAAGGCGAGAAGCCTCCCACTACACGTGATCTTGCGTCCCGTACATCCGACGAGAACGGAAAGCCGGCGCTGGATCACACGGTGATTCACGCCACGCTATCCGGGGCGAAGATCAACCCCCCCTCGCGGACACTGCTCGGACTGGCCGAGGCATTCGACTGCCCAGCGCCGTACCTGCTGCCCGGGGACCACGACCTGGCCTCGCTGGAGGTCTACTACGAGTATCCGGCAGTCCGTGAGGCGCTGCGCCTAGTGGCCGATCTCGGGGAGAACGGCGCCGACGGCCTCCTCCAAGCAGCCCTCGCCCTGCGCGAGGCCAGAGGCCTGGAGATCCCCGCCCCGGCCGAACCCGACTCCGCGACGTCGAAGACCCGCCGCCGGCGGCGCCTGTCGCGCGCCGAGGCCGCCGAGGCGAGCCGCCGGGAAACCGAGCTGTTCCTCTTCTGCTCCTAGGACCCGCCGCAGGCTGCGGCAGCAACACCGAAACGAGAACCCCCGTGCACATCGCACCACTGCTACTGGGCGCCGCCCTGGTCGCGCTATGCGTCGCCGCCGTCGTCGTGACCCGGATGACGCTGCGCCGCAGCGGCCATTCCGACGGCAACACCCGAACCCTGGCCCGATGGAGCCGCACCACGGCCGCCACCGCGGGCCTGGTCGCTATCGTCCTCACTCAGCCGGGAGTCTCGACCCGCATCGAGTCTGCCTCCGGGGTCGACAACCTGGCCATGCTCCTGTCCCACCTGTTCGGGATCGTGTCCCTTCTCGCGATCCGCGTCCTGCTGGTGCCGTGGACGTACCCCCCGGAGAACTGGACGTCGGCGCTGAGGTTCCGCTTCGCAGTGGCCGGGGCGGTCGCCGCGGCGGTCGTCATCATCTTCGCAGTGGCCAACAGCGCCGATGTCGCGTTCACCAACTCGTACGCGGCCGACGGCGGGGTGGCCGCCTATCTGCTGATCACGGACGCCTACTGGGCGCTGGTCGGGGCCTTCATCGCCTGGGACTGTGCACCTCCGGCCATCGGCAACATCCGCACGGGCCATCGCATGCTCGGCACCAGCCAAGCCCTGATCGCCGTCGGCGGCGTGGCCTGCGCAGTGTGGGGCGCCACCGAAGGAGTCTTTGCCGCCATCGCGCAGGCCGCCGGCGGGGCCTGGAGCGTCGACTTGCAGGACATGATCAGCTCCTGCAGCGCGGGCCTGTTCGCGCTGAGCCTGTTCTCCGGGATCACGGTCGGTTCCATGCCCGGCACTGTCGCCCGCCGGAGGACGGCGGCTACGCGGCGCGGCGGGTCGGCGGCGGTGCGGGCTGGTCGCGCCACCACAGCACCACGCGGCCGGGCTTGAGCGTGCGTACGCCCCGGCCTCCGGGGTGCACGTCGACGCGGTGAAGCATCAGCATCGCCAGACCGGCCCGGGCCACGGCGCCCGCCGAGTTCCACCACTTGACCAGCTCGTCGATGTCCCCGCTGACCGGGGTGGCCACCGCTCGTCCCAGGATGCGGATCCTGCGGCGCAAGGCCTTCTGCTGCTGGGAGCCCTCCGCCTGCGCCTTGGCCGCGCTCGCGGCCGTGATCTCGTGGCGCAGCACCATCCCGCCGAGGTTGCCGAGGCCTTCGGTGATCGCCTCAAGCTGCGTCTTGGCGGCGACGAGCTGCTTCTCCAGTTCAGTGCGCGCCGTCTCCAGAGCCTTCTGCGTGCCGGGTTCGAGCAGCCGGGCGGCGATCTGCTCGCCGAGGTGGTCCTCAAGGAGTTCGGCGGAGATCCTGACCTTGCCGCAGTCTCCGGGACGGTCGGCGCGGGGCCCCGCCGAGCAGCAGTAGCCGGGGTAGCCCGCGCTCGTGCGCAGGCCCTGCTGGCTCGCCCCGCACAGGCCGCACACGACAAGATCGTTCTGGGCGAAGGCGTACTCGTAGTCGGGCTGCGGGGCGGCCTTCCGGGCGTCCTCGCGCTTGGCCGTCTCGGCCTCGTCGAGGGCCTGGAGCTGCGCGAACTGGTGCGGGGTGATGATGCCGGGGTGGCCTGCGTCGGCCAGCGTCCCGTCCGGGCTGGATTCAAGTCCGGCGATGGCCGGGTTGCGGAACAGCTTGCCCAGCGTCTTGCCTGTGAACGCGGAGCCGAGCGTGCCGACGAAGCCCAGGGAGTTGACGTGCGCGGCGGCGCCGGCGCGGGTGGCGCCGTCGATACGCCGTTCCACGGCCTCCCTCAGGGCCTGCGCCTCGTCGTCCAACAAGGCGCTCTTGGCCACGTTCGAGAACCCGAAGACCCTCACTGCCACCGCGTGTGTCCCTTCCCGTCACGAGACACCCGTCACGTGATGGAGACTCATGGAAGAGTCTCCATCACGTTGCGCGCGTCACGCTTCTATGACAAGGCCGTCAACCTGGAGGAGCCTCCACAGCGACGCGGTGAGGACCCGCTTCGATCCGCCCACGCTGATCATGTCGAGCGGGAAGGTGCCGGCCCGGATCGCCTCGTACGCCGTATTGGGGCCCAGCCCCAGCGCCCGCGCCGCGGTCACCACGTTGATGGTGACCGGCAGGCTCCGCACCTCCTGCAGCATCATGCCGCGCTCGGGCTTCGTCCGGACCTCGTCGGTCTTGTCGATCTTCATTTTGAGTCGTCGCGTTTCTCCCCCGCGCCAACCGTGCCCACCCTACCCGCGAGGTAGAGACGCACGCGGATAACGGTAGGCAGTCAAGGATAACGTCCTGCACGCATTGCGCGCCGCCGCCTGGGAAGGCCGGTGAAGGCCAGGGAAATCCCGCCAAATCCCAAGCGCAGAGGGGGTCTTGCGTGTACATCTGATCAAAGATGCGGCAAAATAGAACGTGCATTCGAGTTGCGCTGTGTAGCCGCTTGTTTGCGACAGCACCGGGCGCAAGAGGAAGGCCAGAGCATGTTCGAGGAGAGGACATACAAGCGGTGCGGGTGCAAGGGCCCGCTCTACCATCGCCGGGGCAGGGACAAGGGCAAGCCCGTCCTGAACGAGGACGGCACCCACAAGATCGGCGACCTCGGCACCGGCTGCCCCGACCTTGAGAAGCGCACCCACGGCTCCTGGTACTTCTTCCTCCTTCTCGAAGACGACGCCGGCAAGGAGACGGAGCGCGTACGCAAGGGCGGCTTCCGCACCCAGACGAAAGCTGCCGCGAAGTGCAAGGAGGTATGGGAGGAGCACCAGGCCGGTCTGGACGTCACCGTGCGGGAGACGTTCGGCGAGTACCTGGACCGCTGGGCCGACGAGAAGAAGGACGTCGCCCTCTCCACGATCGCCAAGTACCGCGAACACATCCGCCTGCACGTCACCCCCTACATCGGGCACATCGACCGCAAGAAGATCCGCAAGAAGCACATCCAGCAGATGTTCGCGGCGATCCAGGACCGCAACGTCACGATCCAGGCCCACCGCGAGTACGTAGCCCTGCTCACACAGGACTGCGAGAACAAGCGGCAGGCCTGGCGGGCCGCCTCCGACAAGGAAGACCGGCAGATTCTGCGGGCCTCCTGGCACGAGGCCCGCGAGCTCCTGGCCGTTGAGCGCAAGCAGATGCGCCGCGTCACCGACATCCAAACCCAGTACCGCATCCGGGCCACGCTCTCCTCCGCTCTCGCCGACGCCGTGCGCGCGGAGGAGGTGAAGAAGAACTGGGCCGAGCTGGTCAAGCTGCCGAAGGCGAACCCGCCCAAACCGCTGCTGTGGACACCGGGCCGCGTCGCACGTTGGCGCGAAACAGGTGAGATTCCCGGCAAGGTGATGGTCTGGACGCCCCAACTCACCGGCCAGTTCCTGGACTTCGTCGTCAACGACGACCTCTTCGATCTCTGGCACTTCATGGCCCTACGAGGCCCGCGCCGCGGCGAAGCCTGCGCCCTGTCGTGGACCGAAGTCGACCTCGACGCCATGTCGGTCACGATCAGCCGTCAGGTCGTGTCCATCGCCTACGAGTTGTTCGGCACGACTCCGAAGGCCGACTCCGAACGCGTCCTGACGCTCGACAGCGAGTCAGGCCACCTCTTCGAGAAGCGCCTCCTCCTCCAGGTCCAGCAGCGCACCAAGGCCGAAGCGGCCTGGCAGAACACAGGTCTCGTCTTCGCCCAGGAAGACGGCTCGGGATACCACCCCGACTTCCTGACCCAACGGTTCAAGCGCCTCGTCGAACTCTCCGGACTCCCACCGATCACCCTCCACGGCCTCCGCCACGGCGCCGCCTGCATCGCCCACGCCAGCGGATCGGACCCCAAGGAGATCTCCGACCAACTCGGCCACAGCACCATCAAGATCACGATGGACACGTACACCAACGTCCTACCCGAACTCCAGAAGGTCAGGGCCGAAGCCTCACTGGCCATCGTCCCCCGCTCCGGCCGAAAGACCCCCGAGACGCCAGCCGAACCCTTGCTGGCCACAGTCACCCCGGACACCGTGCACGTCGCCGCCCCCGTACAGGTCACGCCGCCGACTCGTCCTGCCGAACCCGTGCCCACGCTGCGCCCCGCCGGCGGCGGCCGCCTCGCCGCTCTCAAACGAGTCCGGGAGAAGAAGGCAGAGAAGGTGACCCCCGCATAGCCTCAATGGGACGTCGCTGGCTGACGGTGATGGACGGACCGCCGGCCCGACCACCGCCATACCACGAACCGTCATGACGGCAGTCGCTACCCGCTAGACTCAGCTGACCCACTCTCAGTGGGATGGATGATCCGCTCCGCCGCCCGGCCCTTCCTGGTTCCGGACGACGGCAAGGACCATCCGGCCAAACTGAGGAGAAGGGCTACACCGTGGACGAGCAGGAGAGCGACCCGGTGGAGCGCCGTAGTCCGCGTGATCAGCTAGTCACCGCTACCTGGTGGCTGGTCGGCGCGACGTTCACTCTGGTGATCGTGACGCTGATCAAGTAGTTGGACACGCGGAAGGCCTGGTAGCTATGCCACCAGGCCTCCGGCGCACTGCTGTACCGCAGTACACGTCGGCCGCCTCGACTTTCCACGGCCTGGGGCGGCCTTCGTGCTGTCACGGGCCGGGCTTCGATGGATCTATCCGTCGAGCCAGGCCCGTTGACGTTGCAGTCGTATCACCCGGTGTTGAGTAAAACCCATCGCCAGGTGGCGACCGAAACTGAGCATCCAGTTGTTGTCCCACGACATCAAGGACACCGCTTCCGCAGGTCAGACCGCACTTCGACGGGCCTGCTTCGATGACCTAAATCTATGAGACGCACCCACGGTACCAGTGCGTTGTATTTGCCGTGACCGTTCCAACCATTGATGAGTTAGCTCCCACGCGGACACGCCGTCGAACAGGGACATCGGCTGGCAGCCGACACTCAGGCTGCGGCGTGCACCCGTTCCAGCCAGGCCAGCTCCGCCAGCCACAGGGCAACGTCGTCGCCGGGGCGAAGGAAGGGCTTCTGCCGGGCCAGCTTGAAGAACCCGCTGGATGGCCGCTTCGTCTCCTTGAGCACCACGACGGCGGACAGCATCGGCGCTTCCCTCCCGCCGTGCAGGCGGGTGCAGTCCTCCAGCAGATAGGGCATAGGCCCGTCGTGGGGCGGAACTGCGTGTCCCTGGTCGGCGAGCATGCCGCTCAGCTGCGAGTAGTACAGCGGTTGGAACGGCCGCGCGACCCAGTCGAGGAGGACTCCCTCCATCGCGCCCAACGCCGCCGAGTACTCTCCGTCACCCCTCCGCATGGCCCCTCCGCGCATCCGCATTCGACTTCTCCGGCTCAGACAATGCCGTGCCGGCGAGCGAGGGACGACCGGATTCAGGAAATTCGGCTCCACCAGATGGATACCGATCCGGCAGGAGGGGGTTGGGCGCTGCCGGCTGCGCCCCTGCCCGAACCGGGCCGTTGACGCCGACGTGGGTCGGTTCTGGGGCGGCTCACCCCCGCCGGTTCCCCAGGAATTCCCCAACGCGGGTGAACTTCGGCAAGTCAGACTCCATCGGCCTGAACCGTGCCCTACAGTGTGCCTGGCAGGAGCACACATTTTTCCAGGTCAGAGGCCCCTTGCCTACTGACCTGCCGTCAGCCTTGAGTGTGGGGCGGGTGGGACTCGAACCCACGACCAAGGGATTATGAGTCCCCTGCTCTAACCGGCTGAGCTACCGCCCCGGTTCGCCGCGTGCGCCGGTCGTCGACCACGGCAGCAGCAGACGGCCCCGAAAGGACGTCCCGGGCAGCATAGCCGGTCGATCACCCGTGGTGCGCGCCGGGGGCGCGCACGGGTGCGCACAGGCGTGCGCCTGTCCTGGTTGCGCAGTTCGGGTGGCGCCCGGACGGCCCCACGGGCAGCCTGGACGGATGACGACACGTGGGACGGGAGCCGCCGCCGGGGCGCTCGCGGTGCTGCTGGCCGCGGCGGGCTGCACCACCTCGGCCGGGCCCGGCGGGGGCGCGCCGACGGTCAGCTCGGCTCCGGCCACCCCCTCCACCCGCCCCTCCGCCCGCCCCTCCGGATCCGCCTCGGCCTCCGGCGGCGGCCACGGCTGGAGCCGGCAGCGGCTCAGGGGCGCCGTCGCCAGGCACACCGGGGTCACCCGCACCGCCAGGCCCACCGTGCTCAACGGCCTGGTCGGCGCCGTCTTCACCCGCAACGCGGACGGCGACCACTTCTGCACCGCCAGCGTCGTCGACAGCGCCGGGCTCAACCTCATCGTCACCGCCGCGCACTGCGTCTGGGACCCCCAACTCGGCCAACGCAGCGACCTCGTCTTCGTCCCCGGCTACCGCAACGGCGACACCCCCAGCGGCGTCTGGCCGCTGATCGCCGTCACCGTCGACGACGGCTGGAAGGACCACGCCGACCCGGACGTGGACGTCGCCTTCGCGGTCGTCCAGGCCCAGAACGGGCAGCAGGTGCAGCAGGTGCTCGGCGCCAACAAGCTGGGCGTCGGCCTCGGCTACCAGCTGCCCGTGCGGATCACCGGCTACCCCGGCACCAGCGACGTCCCGATCACCTGCGCCAACAACACCACCGAGCAGAGCTCCACCCAGCTGCGGATCGACTGCCCCGACTACACCGGCGGCACCAGCGGCAGCCCCTGGGTGACCGACTTCGACCCGAGCACCAGGACCGGCACCGTGGTCGGTGTGATCGGCGGCTACCAGCAGGGCGGCGACAGCCCGGACACCTCGTACAGCAGCTACTTCGGCGACCGCGTCCAGGCGCTCTACGACCGGGCCACCGGCTGACCGGAGGGGCGGCAGTGGCGCCGCCGGGCACGGCCTGATAGATCTTCCTCTCGAACGGCGGAACGCACGAACCCGGTGCCCGCCCCGAGGAACGAGACGGAGCCCCGATGGCCCCCCGCCCGGCACGGCCCCCGCGCGCCGCACGGACGGTCGCGCTGGCGGCCCTGCTGCTCGCCGCCGGAACCGCGTGCGACGGCGGCGAGCAGGACCAGGCGCCCGCCGCCGAGGTCGCGCAGCAGAGCAGCACCCGCGACCGGATCGGCACCCTCTCGGTCCGGACGGCGCAGGGCCCCCGGGCCTGCACGGCGAGCGTCGTCCGCAGCCCCAGGCACAACCTGCTGGTCACCGCGGCGCACTGCGTGCAGAACCGCCGGATCGGCCTGCTGGACGGCCTGGTGTTCACCCCCGGCTACCGCAACGGCTTCATCCCGTACGGCAGTTGGCCGGTGAAGTCGATCACCGTCGACCCACGTTGGGCGGACGACGACGACCCCGAGTACGACGTGGCCTTCGTCACCGTGGGCACGGTCGGCGGCAAGCAGGTCGAGGACGCCGTCGGCGGCAACCCGATCGCCACCGGCCAGGGCTTCGGGCTGGCCGTCTCGGTGACCGGCTACCCGAACGAGCGCGACGAGCCGATCACCTGCGCGGCCAGGACCCGCTCGCAGAGCCCGACCCAGGAGCGCTTCGACTGCGACGGCTACACCGACGGCACCAGCGGCAGCCCGTGGGTGACGGACAGCGGCACGGTCGTCGGCGTGATCGGCGGCTACCAGGAGGGCGGCGAGACGGCCGGCACCTCCTACAGCGTCACCTTCGACCAGCGGGTCTCCGTGCTCTACCGGGAAGCGACCGCCTGAGCCCGGGAGGCGACCACCCGAACCCGGGAGGCGACCGTCCGAGCCCCAGAGGCGACCACCCGAGCCGCCCGGCCGTCGCGAGGTGACGAACGGCGCGACGTGACGAAGGCAACACGAAGGCCCCCCGGTCATCCGAGGGGCCTTCGCTCTGAGCAGTCACCGGGCGGACCCGATGAAGCTCCCGCATTTGGACTCGAACCAAAAACCTGCCGGTTAACAGCCGGCTGCTCTGCCAATTGAGCTATGCGGGATCGCGGTACCGAACTTCCGTACCACGGACGGGAGGAGGCCTCTTGCAAGACCTCTCCCGAGCTCCCCCAATTGGACTCGAACCAATAACCTGCCGATTAACAGTCGGCTGCTCTGCCAATTGAGCTATGGGGGATCGGCTTCCGCCTCGGCCCCCGGTTCCCCGGGCTCCTCGGCGCTCGCTGCGGGACATACATTAGCGCACTCGGGGGGGTGGTCCGCCAATCGCTTTCGCCGGACCGCCCCCCGGACCGCCCCCGGGCTCCCGCCCGGCGTGCCCGGCGCGCGCCCGGCACGGCCCCCGGGGATGCTGGGGGGCACGGACGGTTCGCCGTCCCGACGGACGGGTAGGGCAATGCGGCAGAAGGCCGCCAGGAGAGGGTGGATCCGATCATGTGGAAGCTGTCGTTGGCCGCGGGGTTCGCGGCCGGCTACGTCCTGGGCTCCCGGGCCGGGCGCCGGCGCTACGACCAGATCACGAAGGTCACCCGGAAGATCGCCCAGAACCCCACGGTGCAGGGCGCGGCCGACCGAGCCCGGCAGCAGGCCGGCGCGGTCGCCGGGAAGGCCGCCGGCGCCGTCGCGGACAAGGTCGGCGACCGGCTGCCGAACGCCGTCACCGACCGGGTGCCGTACTTCAACCGTTCCCGGGCCGAGGACGACGGCTGGGGTACCTTCCGCCCGTGACGGGACGGTGACGCCAGGGTGTACCGGGGCCCTGCGTCGAGTCCCGAACGGGCAACACCTCACCCGGCCCGGACGCGTCCCGGGCCGGGCTGAGGCATGATCTCGACATGGCCATCGTCGCGGGGATAGACAGCTCGACCAACCGCACCCGGATCGTCGCGTGCGACGCCGACACCGGCGCCGTCCTGCGCTCCGGCAAGGCGCCGCACCCCGTCCCCGAGGACCCGGACACCCGCCCCGGCGAGACCGACCCGCAGCTCTGGCTGCACTCGCTCGGCGACGCCGCCGCCGGCGGCCTGCTGGAGGGCGTCCGGGCCATCGGCGTCAGCGCACAGCAGCACGGCATGATCGGCCTGGACGCGGGCGGCGTGCTGGTCCGGCCGGCGATCCTCTGGAACGACCCGCGCTCCAGCGGCGCCGCCGCCAAGCTGCTGGACGCGCTCGGCGGCCCGGCCGCCTGGACCGCCGCGATCGGCGCCGTCCCCAGCCCGACCTACACCATCGCCAAGCTGCGCTGGCTGGCCGAGTTCGAGCCGGCCAACGCCCGCCGGGTCGCCGAGGTCCTGCTGCCGCACGACTGGCTGGTCTGGCAGCTCCTCGGCCACCCCAGGCGCCGCACCACCGACCGGGGCGACGCCTCCGGCACCGGCTACTGGTCCCCGATCACCGGCGAGTACCGGCAGGACCTGGTCGAGCTGGCGCTCGGCCACGAGCTGCGGCTGCCCGAGGTGCTCGGCCCCGCCGAACCCGCCGGGCACACCCCCGAAGGCCTGCTGATCTCGGCCGGCACCGGCGACAACATGGCCGCCGCGCTCGGCCTCGGGCTGCGCCCCGGCGACGCGGTGGTCTCGCTCGGCAGCACCGGAACGATCTTCGCCGTGCACGACCGGGCCGTGGTGGACGCCACCGGGCTGATCTCCTCCTTCGCCGACGCCGCCGGCCGCCACCTCCCGATGGTCGCCACCCTCAACGCCGCCCAGGTGCTCCGCGCCACCGCCGCCATGCTCGGCCGGGACCTGGACGGCCTGAGCGACCTCGCCCTGCACTCCTCCCCCGGCGCGTACGGGCTGGTGCTCCTCCCCTACCTGGACGGCGAGCGGACGCCGGCCCTCCCGCACGCGGCCGGCACCCTGACCGGCCTGCGGGCCGAGTCGATGACGCCGCAGCACCTGGCCCGGGCCGTCGTCGAGGGCATGCTGTGCAACATCGCGGACGCCCTCGACGTGCTGCGCGCCCAGGGCGTCGCGGTGCGGCGGGTGTTCCTGCTCGGCGCGGCCGGGCGGCTGCCCGCCGTCCGGCACATCGCCCCGCCGCTGTTCGGCGTCCCGGTCGTGGTGCCGCCGCCGGGCGCCCACGCCGCCCGCGGGGCCGCCCGGCAGGCCGCCTGGGCACTGGCCGGCACCCCGGAGCCGCCGGAGTGGGAGCTGCCGGACGCCGAGACCGTCGAGCCGGACGGGGATCAGGACCTGGCGATCGGTTCGGCGGTGCGCCAGCAGTACCGCGCCGCCCGCGAACAGATCCACCCGGAGACGGCGGCCTGAAGGCGGCCCGCGGCGGCCTCACCGGCCGGGGACGGCGGCGCCCGACCCCGACCCCGACCCCGACCCCGACCCCGACCGGTGAAGATGCGTCACCCGGCGGCCGGTGGCAGCGTGGGACGGGACACGGCCACCGACATGAAGGGCGGCAGGACTCCATGGCGCTGCACAAGGGGGCCCGCAACGACCGCCGGCTGAGCATCGGGCCGCTCGTGGGCGCCGCCGACCCGCTGGGCTCGATGAAGCTGGCACCGCCGCTGCACCGGCTCGGCGAGGGGCCCGTCACGGCCGACACCGCGTACCAGCTGATCCACGACGAGCTGATGCTGGACGGCAACGCCCGGCTCAACCTGGCGACCTTCGTCACCACCTCGATGGAGGCACAGGCCGCCCGGCTGATGACCGAGTGCCTGGACAAGAACATGATCGACAAGGACGAGTACCCGCAGACCGCCGAACTGGAGCGGCGCTGCGTGGCGATCCTCGCCGACCTCTGGCACGCCCCCGACCCGGACGCCACGGTCGGCTGCTCCACCACCGGCTCCAGCGAGGCCTGCATGCTGGCCGGCATGGCGCTCAAGCGCCGCTGGATGCACCGCAACGCCGAGCGCTACGCGGCCGGGGCCCGGCCCAACCTGGTGATGGGCGTCAACGTGCAGGTGTGCTGGGAGAAGTTCTGCACCTTCTGGGAGGTCGAGGCCCGCACCGCGCCCATGGAGGGCGGGCGCTTCCACCTCGACGCCGAGCACGCGGTCGCGCTGTGCGACGAGGACACCATCGGCGTGGTCGGCATCCTCGGTTCCACCTTCGACGGCTCCTACGAGCCGATCGCGGAGATCTGCGCGGCCCTGGACGACCTCCAGCAGCGCACCGGCCTCGACGTCCCGGTGCACGTGGACGGCGCCTCCGGCGGGATGGTGGCGCCCTTCCTCGACCCTGAGGTGGTCTGGGACTTCCGGCTCCCCCGGGTCGCCTCGATCAACAGCTCCGGGCACAAGTACGGCCTGGTCTACCCCGGCGTCGGCTGGGCCCTGTGGCGCGACCAGGAGGCGCTGCCGGAGGAACTGGTCTTCCGGGTCAACTACCTCGGCGGCGAGATGCCGACCTTCGCGCTCAACTTCTCCCGCCCCGGCGCCGAGGTCGTCGCGCAGTACTACATCTTCCTGCGGCTCGGCCGGGACGGCCTCCGGGCCGTCCAGGGCGCCTGCCGCGAGGTCGCCACCCACCTGTCCGGGGCGATCGAGCACATGGGCGGCTTCCGGCTGCTGACCCGCGGCGACCAGTTGCCGGTCTTCGCCTTCACCACCGCCGACGACGAGCCGTTCGACGTGTTCGACGTCTCGCGGCGGCTGCGCGAGCGCGGCTGGCAGGTGCCCGCGTACACGTTCCCCGCGAACCGGACGGACCTGTCGGTGCTCCGGGTGGTCTGCCGCAACGGCTTCTCGCTGGACCTCGCCGACCTGCTGCTGGCCGACCTCTCCCGGCTGCTGCCGGAGCTGCGGCGCCAGCCCGGCCCGCTCAAGGAACTCGGGGTGCCGGCCCGGTCGGGCTTCCACCACTAGGGCCTGGGTCCGCCGGGGCGTGAACACGGCGGGGCGTGATCACGGTGGGGAGGGCGCTGCGAAGCGCCCTCCCCACCGTGCGTCCCGGACGAACCGGGGCAGCCTCCCCCCGCGAGGCTGCCCCGGCCGGTGGGGGAATCGGGACGTGCTGCCGGAGCGGGGACCGGTGACCGGTCCGCGTCCGAACGACGCCGTCGGGCGGCGAACCGCGCCGACCAGAGAACTGTGCACGACGGACACGTGCACATGCGAGCGTTCCCGGGGGTTGTGAGACACTTCCGTCCGTCTCAGCGCCATGACCTGGGGTTTGGGACGCCGGACCGGTGAGTTTGGAGAAGCGGAGACACCCGAACGGCCCGGGCCGGAGCCCGTTCCGCTCTCCCCGTCCCCCCGTTCCCGTCTCGCATCGTTGGAAGGCCCCATGGGTTCCGCCTGGAAGAACCTGCCCGAAGAGCTGTCCGGACCCGCCCGGCTCCTGGCCGAGGAGCTCCGGGCCATCAAGGACGCCGCCGGACTCTCGCTGTCCGAGCTGGCCGCCCGGACGCACTACAGCCGGGCCTCCTGGGAGCGCTGGCTGAACGGCAAGCGGGTCATCACCGGGCAGGCACTGGAGGCGCTGACCAGGGCGGTGGACTGCGACGGGCCGGCCCTGCGGGCGCTGCGGGAGCAGGCCGTGGCGGGGCCCGAGGAGGACGGCGAGCCCGGCGCCCCGGAGGAGCCCGCCGCGCAGGCGGCCCCCGAGCAGCCTCGGGCGGCGCAGCCCCCGACAGGCCGGACCGGCGCGCCCGCCACACCCGCTGCCTCCGACGTACCCGATGTGACCGACGTACCCGATGTGACCGATGTGACCGTCGCACCCGGCGAGCCCGGCGGCGCCGTGACGGCACCCGTGACGTGGTGGCGGCGCCCGGCGACGCTGCTGACCGGCGCCGCCCTGCTGGTGGCCCTGCTGGTGCTGGTCGGCCTGCGGGCCACCCGGCACCAGGAGCAGCCCCAGACCGTCGCCGAGCCCGTCCCGACCGCCACCGCGGCCAAGCCCGTCCCGGGCGCTCCCGTCTGCCAGGCCGTCGGCTGCGCGCACAAGGACCCCAAGGCCACCGGCTGCGGCAAGGACGCCCGGACCCTGCAGACCGACGTCATCGGCAAGGTCGTCGTCTACCTCCGGTACAGCCAGACCTGCCAGGCGGCCTGGGCGGCGATCACCGAGGGCGAGCCGAACGACTACGCGACCATCACCGACGACTCCGGCCAGAGCGAGACGGCGCTCATCCACTGGGGCTACGACAACTACTCGTCGATGCTGGACGCCGCCGACCCGGCCGTCACCTTCCAGGTCTGCGGGTACCAGCCGGCCGGGCACGTCTGCACCTCGCCCGTCTCCGGCCTGGCCGCCGTGGTGGCCTCCACCCCGATCCCGATCGGCCCCGCCTCGCCGCCCCCGGGCACCGGCCCGGACGCGGCGGCCACCGACCCGCCCTCCCCGGCACAGCCGACCGACACACAGCCCGCCACCGCGCAGCCGACCGCCGCGCAGCCCTCCCCCGGCCGGTCCTAAGCCGGTCCGGCCGGTCCCGGCCGACCCCGGCGGGCCGCTCAGTCGAGATACCCGCGCAGCTGCGCCGCGAAGGCGTGGTCGCGGAGCTTGATCAGCGTCTTCGACTCGATCTGGCGGATCCGCTCCCGGGTCACGCCGAACACCGTGCCGATCTCCTCCAGCGTGCGCGGGCGGCCGTCGTCCAGCCCGTAGCGGAGCTGGACGACCTGGCGCTCCCGCTCGCCCAGGGTGGCCAGGACGGCGTCCAGGTGCTGGCGCAGCAGCAGGAAGGTGGCGGACTCCGCGGGTGAGGCGGCGTCGGCGTCCTCGATCAGGTCGCCGAGCGCGACGTCGTCCTCCTCGCCGACCGGGGTGTGCAGCGAGATCGGCTCCTGGGCCAGCCGGAGCAGTTCGCGCACCCGCTCCTCGGTCAGCTCCAGGGCGGCGGCGATCCCGGCCGGGGTCGGTTCCAGCCCGCGCTCCTGCAGCAGGGCGCGCTGCACCCGGATCACCCGGTTGATCAGCTCGACCACGTGCACCGGCACCCGGATCGTCCGGGCCTGGTCGGCCAGCGCCCGGCTCATCGCCTGCCGGATCCACCAGGTCGCGTACGTGGAGAACTTGTAGCCGCGGGCGTAGTCGAACTTCTCCACCGCCCGGATCAGGCCCAGGTTGCCCTCCTGGATCAGGTCCAGCAGGGTCAGTCCGCGGCCGACGTAGCGTTTGGCGACGGACACCACGAGCCGCAGGTTCGCCTCGATCAGCCGGCGTTTGGCGATCCGGCCGCGCACCACCAGGGTGTCCAGTTCGCGGGCCGGCGGGTCGGACGGCGGGGGGTCGCCGTTCAGCCGCTCCTCGGCGAACAGGCCGGCCTCGACCCGGCGGGCCAGCTCCACCTCCTCGGCGGCGGTGAGCAGGCGGACCCGGCCGATCTCGCGCAGGTACTGGCGGAGCAGGTCCGGCGCCGGGCCTGCGTCGCCCTCGGCCTGCGGGCGGGGCTCCTCCTCGTCCCCGTCGCCGGGCTCCGGGTCCTCGGCGTCAGGCGCCGGGTCCTCGGCGTCGGGGTCCGTCTCCGGGGCCTCGGGGTGGCCCTGCGGCACGCCGCGGGCGCCGTCCGGGGGCGCGGCCCCGGCCCGGCCGTGGTCCGTCTCCCGGTCCCCGGCCGGGCCGGCGGGGTGCGGTCCGGTGCCGGCGCCGGGCGGTGCGGCGGTCAGCGCGCCGGTCGGTGCGGCGGTCGGTGCGGCGGTCGGTGCGGCGGTCGGGCTGGAGGTCGCGGCAAAGCCTCGGTCCACGGGCATCCCTCGGGGCGGGCGCGACTCTGGCGGACCCGCGCTGAACGGAGGTGGGACGCCCTCCAGTGTGCGGTACGCCACACTCCGTGGCCGAGACTCGTGCGCCGACTTTCTGGGCCGCTCCCACGGCCCCGCCGCACTCCTACAGCGCCGCCGCGCCCTGGCTGCGGAGCTGCTGGCCGTACTGCTGGAGCTGCCACAGCTCGGTCTGCACCGCGTGCTGCTGCTCGGCGTCGGCCCGGTGGCCGAGCCGCTGCAGATAGCCGCGGACCTCGGCGATCCGCCGGTCCACCGCCAGCAGGCGCAGCTTCACCAGGAACTCCCCGGCGTAGACCGCGTCCACCTTCCGGCGGGAGCGCACCGGCTCGACGGTCAGCTCGGTGACCAGCGAGCGCACCTGGTCGTCCGGGGCCGCCTCGCGCACCACGCTGGTGAAGTCGGGCAGCGTCGCCCCGTACGCGGCGCCGCCAGCCTTGGCGATGGCCTGCCGGACGGCCGTGTACGGCAGGGTGGGGAACTCGTCCTCGCCGTAGTGGTCGAAGGCCGGGCTGACCAGGTCCGGGTGCTGGAGCGCCAGCTTGAGCAGCTCCCGCTCGACGAACTGGGCCGGGTCGCGCGGGTTGAGCCGGAAGGCGGGCTGCGCCGGGCGCACCGGCGCGGGCTCGGCGCGGCGGCCGCGGTCGGCGCCCCGGGGGTTCTGCTGGCGCTCGCGGTCCCAGCGGGCCAGCTGGGAGACCCGGCGGACGACGAAGGGCTCGTCCAGGATGCCGAGCATGCCGGCCAGGCGGACGGCGTACTCGTGCTGGATCGAGCGGTCCTTGATCTTGGCGACGATCGGGGCCGCCTCCTCCAGGGCCGCCGACCGCCCCTCCGGCGTCTCCACCCGGTGCTTGGACACCGCCGAGACCAGCGCGAACTCGAACAGCGGGACGGGGTTGTCGATCAGCTGCTTGACCGCCTCGTCGCCCTGGGCCAGGCGCAGTTCGCACGGGTCCATGCCGCCCGGGCTGACCGCGATGGAGGTCTTGGCGGCGAACTTCTGGTCGTCCTCGAAGGCCCGCAGGGCGGCCTTCTGGCCGGCCGCGTCGCCGTCGAAGGTGAAGACCGTCTCGCCGCGGTACTGCGAGGTGTCCATCAGCAGCCGACGGATGATCTTGATGTGGTCCTCGGCGAAGGCCGTACCGCAGGTGGCCACCGCCGAGGTGACCCCCGCCAGGTGGCAGGCCATCACATCGGTGTAGCCCTCGACCACGACCGCGCGGCCCGACTTGGCGATCTCCTTCTTCGCCAGGTCGATGCCGTACAGCACGTGCGACTTCTTGTAGATCGGCGTCTCGGGGGTGTTCAGGTACTTCGGGCCGTTGTCGTCCTCGCGCAGGCGGCGGGCGCCGAAGCCGACCACCTCGCCCGCGATGTCCCGGATCGGCCAGACCAGCCGGCCCCGGAAGCGGTCGATCAGGCCGCCGCGCTGGCCCTGCGAGGCCAGGCCGCCGAGCAGGATCTCCTTGTCGGTGAAGCCCTTGCCGCGCAGGTAGCGGACCAGGTGCTCCCAGCCCACCGGGGCGTAGCCGACGCCGAAGGTCTTCGCGGCCTCCTCGTCGAAGCCGCGCTCGGCCAGGAAGCGGCGGCCGATCTCCGCCTCCGCCGAGGCCAGCTGCTCCCGGTAGTAGGCGGCGGCCACCTTGTGCGCCTCGACCAGGCGGGTCCGCTCGCCCTGCTGGTGGCGGGGGCTGTAGCCGCCCTCCTCGTAGCGCAGGGTGATGCCGGCCTGGGCGGCCATCCGCTCGACGGCCTCGGCGAAGGTGAAGTGCTCGATCTTCATCAGGAAGGCGATGGTGTCGCCGTTCTCCTGGCAGCCGAAGCAGTGGAAGACGCCCTTGGCGGGGTTCACGTAGAACGAGGCGGACTTCTCGTCGTGGAAGGGGCAGACGCCCTTGTACTCGCCGCCGCCACCGTTGGTGAGCTGAACGTAGTCGCCGACCACGGCGTCGATCGGCAGTGCGCTGCGCACCGCTTGTACGTCTTCGTCCCTGATCCGCCCGGCCACCCCGGAAGTCTACTGGGGTGGCCGGGGTTTCCCGGCGGGCCGGTCGTGCCGGGCCGGTTGCACTGCGCGCGCCGGGCGCCGGGCGGTTGCGCTTGAGCGGTCGCGCGCCGGGCGCCGGGCCTGAGCGGTCGCGCGCCGGGGCCCGCGGGCGGTCAGGCCCAGGCGGCGCCGACGAGCCTGGCGTGCAGGGCGAGGGCGGAGGCGTCGGTGAGGGTGGCGATCTGGTCGATGACCGCGCGCAGGGCGGCCCGGTCGTCCTCGGCCTCGCGGTAGAGCGCGCCGAACACCGGGTCCAGGCCCTCGGGGGCGCGCTGGGTGAGCACGTACGCCAGCTCGGCGATCACGATCCGCTGGCGGGCCCGCAGCTGGGCCTGCTCGTCGCGCTGCATCACGAAGCGGACGGCGACCGCCTTGAGCACCGCGACCTCCAGCCGGACGCCCCGCGGCACCACCAGCTCGGCCGTGTACCGGGTGAGCCGGCCGGGGCCGTAGCGGGCCCGGGTGGCCTGCTCGGCGGCCAGGCAGAAGCGGCCGATCAGCTGGCTGGTGAGGTCCTTCAGCCCGGCCCGGGCGCGGGCCGTGCCGTCGTACTCCTGGGGCCACCGGTCCTGGCCGAGCAGCCGGTCGAGGGCGGCGGCCAGCTCCTCCGGCTCGGCGTCCGGGGCGTAGCGCTCGGCGACCTTGAAGAGTTCGGCCCGCTCGCTCGGCGCGCGCAGCGCGGCCGGGTCGATGTGGCCGGCCTGGAGGCCGTCCTCGACGTCGTGGGTCGAGTACGCGACGTCGTCGGACCAGTCCATGACGGTGGCCTCGAAGCACTTGCGCCCGGCCGGGGAGCCGGCCCGCAGCCAGCGGAACACCGGCAGGTCGTCGGCGTAGACGCCGTACTTGGGCGAGGCCGGGTCGGTGGGGTGGGCGCCGCGCGTCCACGGGTACTTGGTGGCGGCGTCGAGGGCGGCGCGGGTCAGGTTGAGGCCGACGCTGCGGCCGGGCCAGGGGGCGAGCCGGGCGGCGGGGTGCTCGCCATCCGGGGCGAAGCGCTTGGGTTCGAGCCGGGTGAGGATGCGCAGCGACTGCGCGTTGCCCTCGAAGCCGCCGCAGGCCTCGGCAGCCTGGTCGAGCGCCTCCTCGCCGGTGTGGCCGAACGGCGGGTGGCCGATGTCGTGGGCCAGGCAGCCGGCCTCCACGAGGTCCGGGTCGCAGCCCAGGGCGGCGCCCAACTCCCGCCCCACCTGGGCGCATTCGAGGGAGTGGGTGAGCCGGGTGCGGGGGAAGTCGCTGCGCATCGGGGCGACCACCTGGGTGGTGCCGGCCAGCCGCCGCAGCGCCGCCGAGTGCAGCACCCGGGCCCGGTCGCGCTGGAACGCCGTGCGGCCGGGGCGCTTGTCCGGTTCGGGGACCCAGCGGGCCTCGGCGGCGTGGTCGTACGGGAGCGGGGCGGCGGCGAGGCGGTGCGCGGTGTCATCCATATGCCCCTCACGGTACGCCGCGCCCCCGACAGCCGGGGTGTGCCGCGCACGAAGGAGTGTGGGCCGGAGCGTGAATCCTGCGGTACGCGCTGGTGTCCGCCCCGGCCCGGGTTGCGCGCCGGTGGCCGCCCCGGCCCGCTGCCTGCGGTCCGGCCCCGGCCCCCGGCCCCCGGCCTCAGCCGCGGACGGCCTTGAGGACGGCGGCGGCCACCGCCTCCTGCCCCTTGGCGTTGGGGTGGATCGCCGCCAGGCCCGGGGCCGGGAACGGCGGTTCGACCCAGCGGGTGGCCTCACCCGCGCACATGTCGTGCCCGGCCGAGGGGGCGGCCGCGTCCACGAACACCGCGCCGGCGCCCTCCGCCCGCCGCTTGAGCATGCCGTTGAGCTGCTGCTCCTTCTCCGAGAGGAAGCCCAGGTCCCCGGCCGCGACCGCCTTGCCCAACACCTGTCGGCAGCCGGCCGGGTCGGACGGGAGCAGCGTCGGGTACCCGATCACGTACACCCGGGCCTGCGGGGAGCGGTGCTTGATGTCCTGCAGGATCCGGCCGAGTTGCTCACCGGCCGCGTCGACCTTGCGCTGCACCTCGTCCGTCCCGCCGGAGGCGTAGTGCTCGCGGCAGGGCGAGGGCGCGCGGGTGGCGCCGACGATGCCCTTCACCGCGTCCACCAGGTTCTCCTTGGCGCACTCCTTGACGACCTCCATGAAGCCCGCGTCGTTGCCGCCGATGCCGACCGTCACCACGCGGGTGGCCGGGGTCAGCGCGTCCAGCTGGGGCGGGTTGGTGCCGTGGTCGGTCTCCTGGGCGCCGGTCAGGTCCCCGGTGCGGGCGCCGCTGCAACTGACGTCCTGGAACTGGCCGGCCGGCAGCCCGAGCCCCTTCGCCACCAGGGACGGGTAGTTGACCCCCGAGCGGGAGCAGCCCTTCGGCTCGCCCACCTGCGGGGCGATCTTCAGGCCGGCGGTGTACGAGTCGCCGAGCGCCACGTACGGGCCGTTCGGCGGCGGCGTGGACTTGGCGTTCTTGCCGGGCAGCGCGCCCGCGAAACCGTCCGTCCCGCCGTCCGCGGGGGTGCACCCGGCGAGCAGCAGCGCGGCGAGCCCGGCCGTCAGGGCGACGGCCGGGCGGATGGTCCTGGACATGGTCGTGGGCATGGCATCCCCCCGGGGGATAGGCGTCACAGGCAGCTCCGTACGGCGGCGCGTCCCCCGACGCCGCCAGCACCAACGAACGGGGCCCGCGAATGACTCCCGTGACTCCCGGCCGCCGCCGACCCGGCCGGTTCCCGCCCCTGCGGGGCCGATTCCGCGCCGGACCTGCTCCCCCGCCCGGGCCTGCTCCCCGCCCCGACCTACTCCGCGCCGCGCTCGTGCTCGGCCAGGAACTGCTCGAAGCGCCGCCCCAACTCGTCCGCCGACGGCAGGTCCACCGGCTCGGCCAGCAGGCTCTCCCGGCTCTCCGCCCCCGCCACCGCGTCGTACTGGCCCTCCATGCCGCGGATCGCCGAGCGCAACTCGCCGTCCCCGTGCGCCAGCTGCTCCTCGATGTCGGCGTACACCTCGCCGACCCGCTCGCGCAGCCGGGTGCCGGGCAGCACCAGGCCGGTGGCGGACTGCACCGCCTCCAGGATCAGCACGGCGGCCGCCGGGTACTCCGAGCGCGCCACGTAGTGCGGGACGTGCACGGCGAAGCCCAGCACGTCGTGCCCGGCCTCGGCCAAGCGGTACTCCAGCAGCGCCTGGGCGCTGCCCGGGACCTGCGCCTGCTCGAACCACTGCGGGTAGCCGGCCGCCAGGTCGAGCCGGTTGCCGTGCGGGGTCAGGCCGACCGGGCGGGTGTGCGGCACGCCCATCGGGATGCCGTGGAAGTCCACCGCCAGCCGGACCTCGAAGCGCTCCACCAGCTCGCGGACAGCGCCGGCGAAACGCTCCCACTCGACGTCCGGCTCGGGGCCGGTGAGCAGCAGGAACGGCGCGCCCGCGCCGTCACGGACGAGCTGGAGCAGGATCTCCGGCGGCTCGTAGGACGCCCACTGGTCCCGGTCGAAGACCATCGCGGGGCGGCGCGCCCGGTAGTCGACCAGGCGGTCGTGGTCGAAACGGGCCACCACCTGCGGCGAGCCCGTCTCCAGGAGGTGGGCCACCACCTGGCCGCCGGCCTCGCCGGCGTCCATGAAGCCCTCGAAGTGCTGGAGCAGCACGAGGCCCGCACCGGTGTCGCGCAGCTCCGCGGTGGCCGCGGCCACCGCGGCCACGCCCTGCTGATCCAGCTCGTACAACGCCTGGAAGTCACGCACCGCGCACCCAACCCCGTTCTCTGCTCGTCACGACGTACCGGCTTCTCGTCCTCTCCAGCGTGCCGGGCGCCGCCGGAATTCCCGACCCGCCCGTCGGCGGGGTCGGCGGCCTCCCCGGACCGCTCCGGACCATGATCGCACCCGGGTGGAAAGCCCCTGGTCACGGGTGTTCAACGGCCCGTCCGGGGGCGGGTCGCAGCGGCCCGCACCGCCATTCGCGTGCCGCGAAGTGACGCACCGCCTTCTGACGGGTATCGTCCTCTCGCTGCCTCGCATCGTCGCGTCGTCGTCACGTCGTCCCGTAACGCCGTCGGCCACGTCCCGGACCGGTGTTCGGCCAGCCCACACGACGCATCTTGCCTTCATCTGGCCGCCTGTTTCCTTCGCGCTCCCGTTTCCTCATCGGCCATCTCGCGGACGCACACTGTCCCCTCGCTCATCCCCGCCGGACCGGTCCGTGGACCCGAGTCCGTTCCGGCACCGCGCTGCCCGCCTCCGGGCCGCCGCCCCCGCCCCGCCCGACCGGCTCTCCGGCGTGCGCGGGTACCGGCGGGCGTGCTCCGGGGCCGGGGCGACTGTCCCTGCCTCCCGAGCCGTACCCCGGCACGGTAGGCACCCTCCGACCGATGAAGGACCGAAGGTTCCGTGCCCGTACCTGTCATCCTCACCGGCCGCACCGTGCGGCTGGAGCCCCTCGCCGCGCACCACGCCTCGGCCATCGCCGAGGCCGGCGCCGAAGACCGTACGACCTACGCCTTCACGCCCGTCCCGCACGGCCTCGAAGCGGCCCGCGACTACATCGCGCGCGCCCTCGCCGACCAGGCCGCGGGCCGGTCGCTGCCGTTCGCGACGGTGAACGTGGCAACCGGCCGGGTCGTCGGCTCCACCCGTTTCCTGGAACTCGACTACTGGCAGGGGCCGATGGTCTGGCCGCCGGTGCCCGGGGTGCCGTTCGGCGACCCGGCCACGGCCGTCCCGGACGCCGCCGAGATCGGCAACACCTGGCTCTCGCCGCGCGCCCAGGGCACCGGCATCAACACCGAGGCCAAGCTGCTGATGCTGCGCCACGCCTTCGAGACCTGGGGGGTGCAGCGGATCTCGCTGCGCGCCGACGCCCGCAACCAGCGCTCGCGCACCGCCATCGAGCGGCTCGGCGCCACCTCCGAGGGCGTCCGCCGGGCCCACTCGCGCGGGCTCGACGGGGTGGTGCGCTCGACCGCGTTCTACTCGATCCTCGACGACGAGTGGCCCGCGGTGCGGGACATCATCGAGCTGCGGATCGCCGCCGCCACCTCGCCCAGCGCCCCGGATCCGGCGATCAACCAGGAGTGCCTTAGACACGGCGGCGGCCCCGGGCATCTGATCACCGCCTGACCCGGACGCCTGCTCACGGCCCGAAGGGGGCTACGGCCGCCACCCGTAGCCCCTGACGGCCAGGCCGAGGACCTCGCTCTCCGGGGCGGCTCGGCGCGGGGCCGGCGGGTGGGCCGGTGAGTGGAGTCGTCATATGGTTCCCAGCTCAGCGGTTCGACCGGTGCTCCGTCAACCTCATTCTCACAGGCTCCCCCGACGAGCGATGTTTCGCATACATCCGATCCTGGTGGGCAGCACCCCGGGTATGACCCGCGTGAACCCGCTCGACCCCGTCGTGCTGCTCGGCGCCGACCAGCAGCACATCGTCACCCGGGCGCAACTGCGCCGGCTCGGCGTGCCGTCCGGCACCATCGCCCACCGGCTGCGCCCCGACGGGCCCTGGCAGCAGGTGCTGCCCCGGGTGATCTGCCTGCAGTCCGGCCGATTGACAGCGCACCAGCGGCTGCGCGCCGCGCTGGCGTACGCGAGCCCCAAGGGGCGGGCGCCGCAGGCCGGGGAGGTACTGCTGACCGGGGACGCGGTGCTGGCCGACGCGGGGCTGCCGAGCGCCGGACACCCGGCCGACCTGGCCCGGATCGACGTCCTGATCCCCGCCCAACGCCGGGTCGTCGACCGCAAGTTCGTCCGGATCCACCGGTCGGCCGGGCCGCTGCCGGGCGGCTTCGAGCGGGACGACGGGCTGTGGAGCACCACCGTCGCCCGGGCGCTGGCCGACCTCGCGCCGGGCGAGACCGGGCAGCGCCGGTTCCGGGCGCTGTGCGCGGAGGCCGTCCAGCGGCGGCACTGCGAACTCGGCGAGCTGCTGGACCACTTGCTGGCCCGGCCGGGCGCGCTCGGACTGCCGCAGGTGGCCCGGGTGGTGGAGGACCTCACCGCCGGAGTGCGGTCGGTGGTGGAGGGCGAGGCCCGCGAACTCCTGGCGCACGCGGGCCTGCCCGAGCCGCTGTGGAACCCGGTGCTCTTCCTGGACGGCCGCTTCCTCGCCGTCCCGGACGCCTACTGGCCGCACGCCTGCGTGGCGTTGGAGATCGACTCCCGCGCCTGGCACCTGCGCCCCGCCGACCACGAACGCGGCCTGGCCCGTGCCAACCGGCTGACCGCCGTCGGGCTCCCCGTGGTCCGCACCACCCCGGTCCAGCTCCGGCGCGACCCCGTCCCGGTGTTCCACGAGCTGACCGCCCTCCTCACCACCGGCCCGCACGGCCCCCACCGCCGGATCAGCTGGCGCCGGGCCCGGTGAGGGCCGCGGGCGCGGTGCGGTCGGGTGCTCGGTGCGGGCCGCGGGCGCGGTGCGGGGCATCACACCGTGCGGGGTGTCAGCAGCGCGGGTCGATCTCCTGGAAGGTCGTGTAGTGGTCCGGCGACCAGTACTGCTCGCCGGAGCCGCCGGTGACCACGCGGCGGGTGCCGCGGTCGTTGGAGCCCGGGGTGACCACGGTGAACTCGTGGTAGTAGCCGCCGGACTTCTTCGGCAGGCGGCTCTCGCGGTTCTCGAAGACGATGCCGTCGCGGTTGTACGGGTACGGGCCGTTCTTGGCGATCAGGCCGAGGGTGTCCTGGGCCTGGCTGGGGAGCTTGCTGCGGCAGACGTCGGCGAGCGCCGGGTCGGCGGGCACCCAGGTGCCGCTCGGGGCGGGGGTGCCGTCGGCGGGCGGGGACGGCTTGGGGGCCGAGGACTTGGGGGCCGAGGCGCCCGCCGAGGTGGCGGTGGAGCTCGCGGCGGCCTTGGGGTGGCTGCTGCCGCCCTTGCCGGCGAGCAGGTACCCGATCCCGGCGACGAGGGCCAGGATCAGGACGGCCACGACGACGAGCGGGCTTTTACGTCTGGTCATGCGCCCCAGCTTGGCAGGCGCGCGGGCGCCGCCCGGCCAGCTACACACGTGGCCGCCGCCACATCCGGCCGGACGGGGAAGGCCGGCTGGGAAGCGCGGCCGGGCACAGACGGACGGCCGGGGAAGGACCGCCCGGCCGTTGTTACGTACGCCGGTTCTCCTGCGCCGAGCTCCGGTGTACGCCCTCCCGGTGGGGAGGGAAGCGGTCAGTCCGGCCCGCGGCCGAGGAGGGGATGCCTACCCTCTCTCAGCGCGGGTCGCTGCCCGCCGTCTCGATGGCGGCGCGGCCTGCCTCCAGGCGCGCCACCGGGATCCGGAAGGGGGAGCAGGAGACGTAGTCCAGCCCCACCTCGTGGAAGAAGTGGACCGAGTCCGGGTCGCCGCCGTGCTCGCCGCAGACGCCGAGCTTGAGGTCGGGGCGGGTGGCCCGGCCGGCCTCGACGGCGTGCTTGACGAGCGCGCCGACGCCGTCGCGGTCGATGGTCTCGAACGGGGAGACCCCGAAGATGCCCTTCTCCAGGTAGGCGGTGAAGAACGAGGCCTCCACGTCGTCCCGGGAGAAGCCCCACACGGTCTGGGTGAGGTCGTTGGTGCCGAAGGAGAAGAACTCGGCGGCCTCGGCGATCTGACCGGCGGTGACGGCGGCGCGCGGCAGCTCGATCATGGTGCCGAGCTTGATGTCCAGCTGCACGCCGGTGGACTGGGCGACCTCGGCGAGCACGCGCTCGCACTCGTCGCGGACCAGCTCCAGCTCCTGGACGGTGCCGACCAGCGGGATCATCACCTCGGGGCGCGGGTCCGCGCCGGCCAGCCGGCGCTCGGCGGCGGCCTCGGCGATGGCGCGGACCTGCATGCCGAACAGGCCGGGGATGACCAGGCCGAGGCGGACGCCGCGCAGGCCCAGCATCGGGTTCTGCTCGTGCAGCTTGTGCACCGCCTGGAGCAGGCGCAGGTCGTTCTCGTTCGGGTCCTTGCGGGCCTCGGCGAGGGCGACGCGCACCGACAGCTCGGTGATGTCCGGCAGGAACTCGTGCAGCGGCGGGTCGAGCAGGCGGACGGTGACCGGCAGGCCGTCCATGGCCTGGAAGAGCTCCAGGAAGTCGCCCTTCTGCAGCGGCAGCAGGGTGGAGAGGGCGAGCTCGCGGTCCTTGTCGTTGTCCGCCAGGATCAGGTGCTCGACCTCCTTGCGGCGCTCCTCGCCGAGGAACATGTGCTCGGTGCGGCACAGGCCGATGCCCTGGGCGCCGTAGCGGCGGGCGCGCCCGCCGTCCTCGGCGTTGTCGGCGTTGGCGCGCACGGCGAGCCGGCGGCGGACGTCGGCGTGCGCCATCAGCCGGTGGACGGCCTGGACGAGTCCGCCCTGGACGTCGGCGCCGGCGTGCAGGGTGCCCTCGAAGTACTCGACGACGGGGGACGGCAGGACGGGGACCTCGCCGAGGTAGACCTTGCCGGTGGCGCCGTCGATGGAGACGACGTCGCCCTCCTCCAGCACCAGGCCGGCGGCGGTGGTCATCCGGCGGCGCTTGGTGTCGACCTCCAGCTCCTCGGCGCCGCAGACACAGGTCTTGCCCATGCCGCGGGCGACGACGGCGGCGTGCGAGGTCTTGCCGCCGCGCGAGGTGAGGATGCCCTCGGCGGCGATCATGCCGTCCAGGTCGTCCGGGTTGGTCTCGCGGCGGACCAGGATGACCTTCTCGCCGGAACGGGACCACTTGACGGCGGTGTAGGAGTCGAACACGATCTTGCCGATGGCGGCGCCGGGCGAGGCGGCGAGGCCCCAGGCGATCTGCTGGGACTCGGCGTTCGGGGCGAAGCGCGGGAACATCAGCTGCGAGAGCTGGCCGCCGGTGACCCGCATGAGGGCCTCGTCCAGGTCGATCAGGCCCTGGTCGACCAGCTGGACGGCGATCCGGAAGGCCGCGGCGGCGGTGCGCTTGCCGACGCGGGTCTGCAGCATCCAGAGCTTGCCGCGCTCGATGGTGAACTCGATGTCGCAGAGGTCGCGGTAGTGGTTCTCGAGCGTCTGCATGATCGTCATCAGCTCGTCGTACGACTTCTTGTCGAGCTTCTCCAGCTCGGCCAGCGGCAGGGTGTTGCGGATGCCGGCGACGACGTCCTCGCCCTGGGCGTTGGACAGGTAGTCGCCGTAGACGCCCTGGGCACCGGTGGAGGGGTCGCGGGTGAAGGCGACACCGGTGCCGGAGTCCTCGCCGAGGTTGCCGAAGACCATGCTGCAGACGTTGACCGCGGTGCCGAGGTCGTTCGGGATGCGCTCCTGCCGGCGGTACAGGCGGGCGCGGTCGCCGTTCCAGGAGTGGAAGACGGCGTGGATGGCGAGGTCCATCTGCTCGCGCGGGTCCTGCGGGAAGGCCCGGCCGGTCTCGCGCTCGACGATGCCCTTGAACACCTCGACGAGTTCCCGGAGGTCGGCAGCGTCCAGGTCCAGGTCGTTGACGGTGCCCTTGGCGTGCTTGGCCTCGTCGAGGGCCTCCTCGAACAGCTCGCCGTCGACGCCCAGCACGGTCTTGCCGAACATCTGGACCAGGCGGCGGTAGGAGTCCCAGGCGAAGCGCTCGTTGCCGGACTGGGCGACGAGACCGACCACCGAGGCGTCCGAGAGGCCGATGTTCAGGACGGTGTCCATCATGCCGGGCATGGAGAACTTCGCGCCCGAGCGCACCGACACCAGCAGCGGGTTGTCGGGCCGGCCGAGCTTCTTGCCCATCTCCTGCTCGAGCGCGTCCAGGTGGGCGCTGATCTCCTGGTGGAGCGAGGAGGGCTCGCTGCCGGTCTCCAGGAAGACCTTGCAGGCCTCGGTGGTGATGGTGAACCCCGGAGGGACGGGGAGGCCAAGGTTGGTCATCTCGGCCAGGTTCGCGCCCTTGCCGCCGAGAAGGTCCTTGAGGTCCTTGTTTCCTTCAGTGAAGGAGTAAACAAACTTCTGCTGGGACGGCACGGGTCGGTCTCCTCGTACGCGGTTGCCCTGACGCCGGAGAACATACCCATTTCGAAGGTTCTTCTCTGCCCCGAATAGGCCGTACGAGGCCGGTACCCGGAGGTAACCCGATAGATCGAATGCACATAAAGGCGTTCACCTCTGTTGGTGAAATCGTCCGGATGACGCTAGCCCGCCTTCAAGTCTTGAACGAAGAGAAACACGAAGATCGCACGATTCGGACGCTGGGTAGCGGTCGCGGGTCGCCCGCGTTGCCCCGGCTTGATTTCCTGCACTCGGATCGGCCGATCACCGGCCCACCGGCTTCGGGAAGCGATTCACAGTCGACCTGTCCATTTCGTCCACTGACCCGCCGTCAGGCGCCACCGCATGTGGCAAGCGTCACCAGCGCATCTCACCGGTCGAACGTAGTCCGCCTCCGCCGATCGTCGCACTCCGTCCAGAAACGTGCCCGTTCCGTGACATCGGACCGCCGAAAAGGAGCCCTCCTGTCCAGATTGGACAAGAGGGCTGGGACCGAGTGGCAGTGGGCCCTGGAGGGCCAATTTCGCCACTAAGGACAGATCATCCGCCAGAGGTGTCCGATTCGGCGTCCGCGCCCGGTCGGGCGCAGTCGTACGGATCGTCCAACCAGCCCTCGGGCAGCACCACCCGGTTGTTGCCGGCGGTACGCCCGCGCGGGCCGTCCGCACCGGCCGGCCAGGCCTGGGACTGCTCCACCAGGGCGAGGGTTTCGGCCAGTTCGGCCAGGGAGGAGGAGTTCGCGAGCTTCACCCGCAGCTCCGAGCCGACCGAGAAGCCCTTGGTGTACCAGGCGACGTGCTTGCGGAAGTCGATCACGCCGCGCGCCTCGTCCCCGATCCACTCGCCGAGCAGCTGCGCGTGCCGCACCATCGCCCGCGCCACGTAGCCGAAGTCCGGACGGGCGTAGTCGACCTCGCCCTCGAAGATCGAGACCAGGTCCCGGAACAGCCACGGCCGGCCCAGGCAGCCGCGGCCCACCACGACACCGTCGCAACCCGTCTCCCGCATCATCCGCAGCGCGTCGTCCGCCGACCAGATGTCCCCGTTGCCCAGCACCGGGACGTGCGCCGGAACGGACTCGCGCAGCCGGGCGATCGCCGACCAGTCGGCCGTCCCGCCGTAGTGCTGGGCGGCGGTGCGCCCGTGCAGGGCGATCGCGGCCACGCCCTCCTCGGCGCCGATCCGGCCGGCGTCCAGGTAGGTGAGGTGGTCGTCGTCGATGCCCTTGCGCATCTTCATGGTGACCGGCAGGTCGCCCGCGTTGGCCACGGCCTCGCGCAGGATCTCGCGCAGCAGGTTGCGCTTGTACGGCAGCGCCGAGCCGCCGCCCTTGCGGGTCACCTTGGGGACGGGGCAGCCGAAGTTGAGGTCGATGTGGTCGGCCAGGCCCTCGTCCGCGATCATCCGGGCGGCCTTGCCGACCGTCACCGGGTCCACGCCGTACAGCTGGATCGAGCGCGGCTTCTCGCTGGCGTCGAACTTGATCAGCTGCATGGTCTTGGCGTTGCGCTCGACCAGGGCCCGGGTGGTGATCATCTCGGAGACGTACAGGCCCTTGCCGCCGCTCTGCTCGCGGCAGAGGGTGCGGAACGGCGCGTTGGTGATGCCGGCCATCGGCGCCAGCACGACGGGCGGCCACACCCGGATCGGGCCGATGTCCAGCGGCGCGAACTCGGCGTCGGGCGCGGTGGGTGCGGGCGTGGCTGTCATGCGCGGCTGACCTCGGGGCAGGGGAACGGGACTCTCCATTGTCCCCCACCCGGGTCAGCCCCTGTTTCCGGGCCGCTCCGGGCCTCCCCGGACCGCTCCAGGCCGCTCCAGGCCGCCTCGGACCGCTCCGGGCCTTTTCTAGGCCGGGTCGATCGTGATCGAGCCCGAGGTGACCGAGCCGTGGATCCGGTTCGGGCTGGCCGGGTCCGCCAGGCTCGGGTCGATGTGGCGGCTGCCGCTGCCGACCTCGCCGCTGAAGGCGTAGTGGGAGTCCTGCGGCAGGGTCAGCTTCACCGAGCCGGACGTGCTCTTGGTGTCCACCGACCGCGGCGCCTTGGAGAAGGCCAGGTCGACCGCCCCCGAGGTGGTCTCCGCGTACACCTGCTCCGAGCTCAGGTCGGTGCCCTGCACCATCCCGGAGGTGGCGTGCGCGTACACCTGCCCGGACGTGCCGATCAGTTTCAGCTCGCCCGAGGTGAGGTCCATCCGGACGCCGCCGCTCAGGCCGTCCACCTCGACGCTGCCCGAGCTCACCTGCCCCGACACGTCGGTACCGGCCGGCACCTCCAGCTCGATCTGGGCACCGCAGCCGAAGTCGGCGAACGGCAGGACCTTCCGGCACTCCATGCCGACCGTGAGCACGTCGCCGTCGAAGGTGGTCGACACCGACGGCTTGCGCACCATCCAGTCCAGGTTCTGCCGGACCACCACCCGGCCTTCCCGGCCCGCCCTGATCCGCACCGAGGCGCTGCCGGTGTCCAGCCGGAGCTTGTGGATGACGACGTTGTACGGCTGCATCGAGGTCGTCTGCTGCTGCACCACCATCGCCCAGGTCTGCATCCCGGCGCCGATCATGACGACCGCGATCGCGAGCGCCCCGGTGGTGCGCCAGGCCTTCCGCCCCCACGCCTTCGTCGGTCCGCCCACGGCTACCCGACCTCCAGGAACCGCAGCACCGCCAGCACCCGGCGGTGGCTGTCGTCGGCCGGCGGCAGGTCGAGCTTGGTGAAGATCGAGTTGATGTGCTTGGCCACCGCGCTGTCGCTGACCACCAGGGCGGCCGCGATCGCGGCGTTGGAGCGGCCCTCCGCCATCAGGCCGAGCACGTCCCGCTCGCGCGGGGTCAGCTTCTCCAGCGGGTCCCGGTGGCGGCGCAGCAGCAGCTGGGCCACCACCTCAGGGTCCAGCGCGGTGCCGCCCGCGGCGACCCGCTGCAGCGCCTCCACGAAGTCGTCCACGTTGGCCACCCGCTGCTTGAGCAGGTAGCCGACGCCGCTGGTGTTGGTGGCCAGCAGGTCGGCGGCGTAACGCTCCTCCACGTACTGGGAGAGCAGCAGCACGGCGACGTCCGGCCACTGCCGGCGGATCATCAGCGCGGCCTTCACGCCCTCGTCGGTGAAGTCCGGAGGCATCCGGACGTCCGCCACCACCACCTTCGGGCGGTGCTCCTCGACGGCCGCCAGCAACTCGGTGGCGTCCCCGACGGCGGCTACGACCTCGAAGCCCACCGCCTCCAGGACCTTGACCAGGCCGACCCTCAGCAGGACCGAGTCCTCGGCGATCACAGCGCGCACGGCAACTCCACGGTGATGGTGGTGGGGCCCCCGAGGGGGCTGAGAACGGACAGTGTGCCGTCGACGGAGGCGGCGCGCTTGCGCAGGCCGGTCAGCCCGGTGCCGCGCGAGGCGTCCGCGCCGCCCACGCCGTCGTCGCTGATGACCAGGCGCAGCCGGCCGCCGACCGTCCGCACCGAGAGGTCGACCCGCTGGGCGCGGGCGTGCTTGGCCACGTTGGTCAGGGCCTCGGAGACGGTGAAGTAGGCGACCGCCTCGACGGTCGGGGCGACCGGCTCGGCGAGGTGCACGTCCAGGCGCACCGGCAGCGGGGCGCGGGCCGCGATGCCGGACAGCGCCGCGTCCAGGCCGCGGTCCTCCAGGACCGCCGGGTGCAGGCCGCGGACCAGGTCGCGCAGCTCGTCGATGGCCGCCTGCGCCTCCTCGTGCGCGTCCACGATCACCTGCATGACCTCGGGCGGGACGTCCTTGAGGGTGCGCCGGGCCAGGCCCAGGTTCATCGCGAGGGAGGTCAGGCGCTGCTGGGCGCCGTCGTGCAGGTCCCGCTCGATCCGGCGGCGCTCGGCGTCCACCACGTCGACCAGCCCGGCCCGGCTCTCGGCGATCTCCTCGACCCGCCGCTCCAGCGCCTCCGCCCGGTTGGGGCCGAGCAGCAGCTGGGCCGTGCGCACCTCCAGCCAGGCCGCCAGCGCCGCCAGCCAGGGCATCACGGCCAGCAGCAGCACCCCGGCGACCGTGATCACCACGTCCAGCCCGGCCAGCTCCGAGCGCAGCGGGCTGCCGACGGGCATCAGCCAGACCCAGCCGTACACGCTGGCCATCACCACGCCGGCGCCCCAGGCGTACAGCACCACCAGCGCGCCCGCCGCCAGCAGCGGGCCGGCCAGCAGGTGGTGGACGGCCTGGCGCCAGGTCAGCCCCAGCAGCAGCCGGCCCGGCAGCCAGGCCCACGGCTCGCCCGGGCGCGGCGGCGACACCTCCACCCCGCGCAGGGCGCGCAGCCGGCCGCGCTGGGCGGCGGTGAGCGGGCGGGTGCAGATGAGGACCAGGGCCGTCATCGGGAAGAGCAGCTTGGACTCGGTGACGGCCAGCCAGACCGGCAGGGCCATCGGGAGGCCGGCGGCTATGAAACGGGTGTCCCGCCAGGCCTCGGGCGACCACGGGGGGCGCCGAAGGCTCCTGACGAGCGCTCGGCGCAACGTGGTGGAGGGCATGACCGACAGCGTAGGGCGCGATGATCAACGGCCGCCATGAAGGGGGGCTCACGGTCGGGGTGTATCTAGGTACACCCCGGATTCGGAGCACGGCACCACCGACAGCGGCCCATGATCGACGGGAAGCTGGACGGCATGACGAGCACCGCATCGCACTCCGCCACCCCGCCGCACCGGCGGCCCGTCCCCGGGAGCCACGGGGGTGTTCCCGGGGACGCGCTCCGCCGGACGGCGGGGCCGGAGGGGACGCTGCCGGTCGGGGCCGGGCCCTGGTCGGTCCGCAGCCTGGTCGGCCGCCGCGGCCGGGCCGCGCTGGAGGTGTACCAGGACGGCGAGTTGGCCGATGTCCTGGTCGCCGCCCGGCTCACCCCGCAGCTGCTGCGCGGTGCTCGTCGCAGCCCGGCCGACGGGCGGGCGCACCACGTGCTCGCCTGGGGCCGGCTGGCGGCCGACGGCAGCGCGCCCGCGGTGGCGTTCACCGCCGGGCGGCTGGCCGGGCCGTTCCGGTCCGGGCGGTCGTTCGGGTTCGCACGGCCGCTCGGGTCCGTGCGGTCGTTCCGGTCCGTGCGGTCGCTCCGGTCCGTGCGGTCGCTCTGGTCCGTGCGGTCGCTCTGGCCGGCCGGGCCGTTCCGGTTCGAGCGGCCGGCCGTCGGCGCCGAGGTGGTCGCGGTCGCCGGGCGGTTCTGGCTCGCCTGGGCCGAGGGCCCGTACACCGGGGTGCTGGTCCGGCACCCCGGCGGGGACACCACCGAGCGGCAGCCGCTGGAACGGGTGCGACGCCGGGGCGAGGCCGCGATCGCCGGCGAGGCCTCGGTCGCCGGAGGGGCCGCATGAGCACCGCCGTCCTCGCCGGCCGCCCGGCCGCCGCCCTCGTCCTACCCGCCCGCTTCGAGCGGGTGCCCGTCATGGCCGCCGTCGCTCTGCTGCCCTGGCTCGCGGTCCTCGCCGCCTGCCACGAGACCCCGTGGGTCGTGCTCGACCTGCTGGAGTTCTCCGCGCTGCTCTCGCTCGACGCCCTGCTGCGGCGGCGCAACGCCGCCGCCGGCTGGGCCGGCGGCGCGGTGGCCCTGCTGCTCGCGGGGGACGCGCTGGCCGACATCGCCTGCGCCGGCCCGGGCCACGCGGTGCTCGCCGCCCTGGTGATGGCACTCGGCGTCGAACTGCCGCTCGCGGCGGTGTGCGTGCTGCTCGGGCGTGCCGTCCTCGCCCCCCGCTAGAAGCCATCAGGAGGGGCTAGAAGCTGCCGGGCAGCTGGTCCATCAGCGCGCGGGTGTCCTCGTCCAGCGGGGTGTACGTGATCATCCGCGTCCCGAGTCGGGGGCCGAGCCAGAAGCTGGTGTACTCGCAGCGCAGCAGCCCGACGCCCGGCACCTGGAACCGCTTGATCCCGTTGCTCGGCCCCATCACCTCGTGCCGCTGCCAGACCTCCGCGAAGTCCGGCGAGGTCTTGAGCAGCCGGGCCAGCAGTGCCTTCCAGGCGGGCTCCGCGCTGTGGTCGGCCATCGCGGCGCGGAAGCGGGCCACCATGCCGAGGCGTTCGGTCCGGTAGTCGATCAGCACCTCGCGGAACCGCGAGGGGGCGAACGCCAGCCACATCAAGTTGCGGTCCTCGGGCGGAAGTTCGCTGAGATCGCCGACGATCGCGGTGTACTGGGCGTTGTACGCGAGCACGTCGTAGCGGGTGTTGACCGCCACGGCCGGGTACGGCGCCATCTGCTCCAGCACCAGCCGCACGCTCGGGGTGACCGAGGGGCACTCCCTCACCGGCGCCGGATCCTCCGCGCCGGCCAGGGTGAACAGGTGCGCGCGCTCGCTCGGGTCCAGCAACAGGGCGCGGGAGACCGCGTCCAGCACCTGGGTGGACACCTGGATGTCGCGCCCCTGCTCCAACCACGTGTACCAGGTCACCCCGACGGCGGCGAGCTGCGCGACCTCCTCGCGGCGCAGCCCCGGCGTGCGGCGGCGGCCGGTCGGGGGCAGGCCCACCTGGTCGGGTGCGATCCGCTCACGGCGGCTGCGCAGGAAGGCCGCCAGGTCGTGCCGGCGGGCGTCGTCGGGGGCGGTCCGGGCTTGCGTCGCCGGCGTGGTCCGGGCTTGCGCGACCGAGACGGACCGGGCTTGCGCGGCCGGGGTGGTGAGACTCATGGTTCCTAGCATGCGCCAGCCCGGAGCCTGTTGCCAGGTACTTCTTATACCTGGATAACCACACTCTGGTACCAGGGTACGGCCAGGCGGATCGTAGGACCCGTGACCCAACAACTCGCCGTCGCCCCCGACCCGGTCCGCGCCGCCACCACCCCCGGCACCGCGACCGCGGCCGCCGCCCCCTCCCTCGGCACCGCCGGGCTGGTCACCGTCCTGCTCGGGGCCTTCCTGCCGATGCTCGACTTCTTCATCGTGAACGTCGCCCTGCCCACCATCGACCACGACCTGGCCGCCGGGCCCGCCGTCCTCGAACTCGTCGCCGCCGGCTACGGCATCGCCTTCGCCGTCCTGCTCGTCCTCGGCGGGCGTCTCGGCGACATCTTCGGCCGCCGCCGGCTCTTCGTCGTCGGCGCCGCCACCTTCGCCCTCACCTCGCTCGCCTGCGGCCTCGCCCCCGGCGCCTGGACCCTGGTCGCCGCCCGCGCCGCCCAGGGCGCCTCGGCCGCGCTGCTGATCCCGCAGGTCCTCGGCACCATCACCGCCGCCACCGACGGCACCCGGCGCGGCCGCGCCCTCAGCATCTACGGCGCCGTCGGCGGCATCTCCGTGGTCATCGGGCAGGTGCTCGGCGGCATGCTCGTCGCCGCCGACCTGTTCGGCACCGGCTGGCGCTCCGTCTTCCTGCTCAACGTGCCGTTCGCGCTGCTCGCCCTGGTCCTCGCCGTCCGCTACGTCCCGGAGAGCCGGGCCACCCAGGCCGCCCGCGTCGACGTGCCCGGCACCGTCCTGCTCACCGCCTCGCTGCTCGCCCTGCTCGTCCCGCTGATGGAGGGCCGCGCCGCCGGCTGGCCGCTCTGGTCCTGGGTGCTGCTCGCACTGTTCCCCGTCCTCGCCGCCGCCTTCGTCCTGGTCGAACGCCGGGCGGAGCAGCGCGGCGCCACCCCGCTGGTGCCGCCGTCCCTGCTGCGCATCCCCGAGATGCGGCGCGGCCTCGGCATCGCCCTGCCCTACTTCGCCGGCTTCGGCGGCTTCATGTTCGTCATCGCCGTCGCCCTCCAGCAGGGCCTGCACCTCGGCCCGGTCGCGGCCGGCTGGGCGCTCGTCCCGATGGCCGTCGGCTACTTCACCGCCTCACTCTCCGGCCCCCGCCTGATCGGCCGCTACGGCAGCCGGGTGCTGAGCGCGGGCGCCGTCATCCAGGCCGCGGGCCTGGCCACCCTCGCCGTCACCGTCCTCGCCGACTGGTCGCACTTCTCCCCGCTGCGGATGGCGCCCGGCGTCGCCCTCGCCGGCATCGGACAAGGCCTGATCGGCACCCCGCTGTTCCGCGTCGTCCTCGCCAAGGTGCCCGCCGCCCGGGCCGGCGTCGGCAGCGGCGTCCTGGCCACCGGCCAGCAGTCCAGCCTCGCCCTCGGCGTCGCCACCCTCGGCACCCTCTACCTGTCGCTCTCCCCCAGCCTCGGCATGGACCGCGCCCTCGCCCTCTGCCTGGGCCTTCAGCTCATCGGCTCCTTCGTCATCCTGTACCTGACCACCCGCCTCCCCCGCTCCATCGGCTGAGCCCCCCCGGCCCCGGGCCACGGCAACGGCCCCGCGATCGACACCCGATCGCGGGGCCGCCGGCACGTCGCGGAGCGTGAGCAACGGCGAGTCGGCGGGCCGGTCCGGGGACCGGTCAGCGGGCCGGTCCGGGGACCGGTCAGCGGCCGATGAAGTTCTTGTCGATGAGCAGTTGCAGGACGTCGGTGTGGAAGTCGGGGAAGTCCATCGGGACGATGCCGAAGTGGGCGGGCTGCTGGCGGCGGGCGTTCAGGTAGTCGCGGACGGGAGGCACGATGGCGGCCGCGTTGACCTTGGGCCAGCCGCCGTTGGCGTAGCTGGTGAAGTTCACGTACATCCGCGGGGAGCCCTGGTCGAGGAAGGCGCGGTCGAACCAGTCGGTGACGGCCTTGGACTTGGCGGCGAGGCTGATGCCCTGGAAGGTGTCCTGGGTGGCGAACCAGGTGTTGGTGGCGCTCGACCACTGGATGACGGACCAGGAGTTGGCGAAGTCGGCGGCGAGGACGACGCGGCCGCGGGCCTGGCCGAGGGTGGGCCACCAGGGGTTCGTCCAGAACAGGCCCCGATAGCCGAGGCCGTCCAGGTAGTGGTTGATCCGGCGCTGGAACTCGGTGTCGTCGAGCCGGTTCCCGCCCGCGTACTCGTTCCTGACGCGCATGACGAGGCCCTCGCCCGGGTTGGCGGCGAGGAAGGCGCGACACTGGTCGAGGACGTCCTGGAGGCGGACGTACTGGTAGTTGTCGCTGTGGTAGATGCCGAGTTCGTCGGCCGTCCCGGCGAGCCCGTTGCAGCGGATGTCGAGGAAGCGGATGCCGCGCTGGAGTTGCTCGGGCAGGCCCCAGTTCTGGGTGTGGGACCACTCGGTACCGTGCAGCGGATCGGTGCAGCAGGAGTCGTGGGTGCCGGGGATCGTCAGGGCGGTCAGCGGAGTGGCGTCGTCCAGGGCACTCATCCAGGCGGACGGGCTGACGGCTGCGGCTGCCGCCGCCGCTGCCGCCGCGTCCGGGCTGAACGCGGCGGCGGCCAGGAGGGCGCCGCCGGCACCGGCTCCCCAGCGCAGGACGTCACGACGGGTGGGGCTCATGCGGGCTCCTCACATCGACCTCTGGGAGGGGGAATTGTCATGCCCCCTCCCCGATCTGCTCGATGGGGCGGGCCCCGAAACCCGTGGCGCCCGGCGCAGGAAGTCGGCCTGGTCGACTTCTCCTGCGGCGGGTCGGGTGGAATTGACCCTTCCGTGGAGATGGTTCGTCATGGGACGATCCAGGCCCGGGGGAAAGGTGAGACCTCATGACCTTCGTCATCGCGTTCCTGGTCGCACTCGTGGCCACCATCATCGGCACGACCGTCTTCCTGGGCCGCCGGGAGCGCGCCCGCAGCGGCCACTCGGACGACACCGAGGGGCTGCTGATCGAACACCAGCGAACCGCGCACGCCGCCCAACTGCGCGGAACCTACTCCAGCCTGGCCGTCCACCACGGCACCGGACTGATCACCGACGACCTGCACAAGCACTACTCCTAGGCCTCGGCGCACGACGGGAGTGCGGCAGGAGTGTCCTCGTAGTCACGCCTGGCCATGCGGGATGCCTCCGGCGGTAACGGCGGCCTTGGGCGCGGGGGCCCAAGGCCGCGAGATCAGATGGTGGCGCCGAACTCGCCCGCCCGAACGGCGGTTACGAAGGACTGCCAGGCAGCAGGGGGACCTTCAAGGTAGGTCATCGGGGGCGCCTCTGCGAAAGTCATCAGCGAGAGCATCCCTTCGAGGAGCGCATGAGCGCGCTCGAAAGTCGTGGGTGCGAACGGGAAGTTGATCACCGTGCGGCTCGACAGCTGGCTCACCCCGTGACGGCCGCCACTCCCACCGCCCCCGACGCCGCTCTCGTCCACGACAGCTACACCGGGCGACTCGGCGTCGCCATGGACCACGTCGCCGGCCTCCTCCACCTCCGCCCCCCGGGGCGGCGTCGAGTGGACGGCCCGGCCCGAGGACATCGGCCCGCCGCCCCCGCAGAACTCGTGACGCTACCGCCCCGCCCCCGCCCCGCCCTGGTCGCCGCCGCAGCGTTCTCCATCGCGACCGGGGCGGGCGCAGGGGTACTCGCCTCCCGCTCGCTTCGCCACGGCGACCCCGGCATGGCGAACCTCTTCCTCCTCCTCGTACTCTGCGTTGTCACCGTGCTGGTCAACTCCGCACTCAGCAGGGCGATCCAGCGCAGACGCACACGCCCGCCCCAGGAAGGAGAACCGTGACCCCGGACACCGCAGCAGCCCGCCGCGCACTCGCCGACCGGCTTGAGGCGGGCGGCGCCCTGACCAGCCCGGCGCTGCGGGCGGCTGTGGAGGCCGTCCCCCGGGAGCCGTTCCTGCGCCCCGGGGTGTTCGTGTCCACCGGCAGGCGCCGCTGGCGGCCGGTGACGGAGCTCGGCGCCGATCCGACAGAGTGGGTCGAACTCGCTTACAGCAACCGGTCGTTGGTCACCCAACTCAACGGCCATCTGACCGCCGACCAGGCCTCCGCGCCCGTCCGGGGCTTCCCCACCGCCTCCACCACCGCCCCGGCCGCCACCGTCCGCATGATCGACGCCCTGGGCGCCGAGGACGGGCACACCGCGTTGGAGATCGGCGCCGGCACGGGCTACTCGACGGCCCTGCTCCGCCACCTCCTCGGCGAGCGCAACGTCGGCACCGTCGAGGCCGACCCGAAAGTCACGTACGACCGGGTGATCGCCACCCACGCGGTGCGCCGCATCCCCTACACCTGGGTGCAGCGGACCAAGCCCGGCGGCACGATCCTGGCCACGGTCGGCACCTGGCCCGAGGGCGCCGGCCTGGCCAGGGTCACCGTCGCCGCCGACGGCACCGCCGACGGCCGGTTCATCGACCGTTCCACCCTCCCTCCCGTCCGCCCCGAGCCCCTGGCGGCCCGGGCCGGGGGCCCCGCGGCCCGGGCGGAGGCGGCCGCACCGAACCGGCTGGCGCACGTCTCCCCCACCCTCCTCAACGAACCGACGCCGGCCATCCTCACCCAACTCGCCTTTCCCAGCGCCAAGTTCACCGTATCGATCGGGGAGGATCTGGAGTCGATCCACTACCTGGCCACCCCCGAATCCGCCGCCGAGGTCGCCGACGACACCTACGGCTGGACGGTCCACCAATACGGCTCGGCCCCGCTCTGGGACGAGGTCGAGCGCATCCTGACCGCCTGGCAGGAGGCCGGACGCCCCGACCTCACCGCCGTCCGCCTGCGGATCACCGACCGGGCGACCCACTACTGGATCGACGGCCACCCCGCCCTCCGCTGGGAGCACGCCACCATCTGACAGATCGACAGGACACCTTCGGGAATGGGGTGATCTCGGGACGGCAGGGCCAACCGATGGAATGCTGTGGCCCAGTCCGACCATCGCAACCACCCGAGGAGTGACCCATGCCGCTGTTCGGCAGCCGCAAGAACCTTCCGAGGCCGCTGTGCGACGAGCACGGCCCGTGCCAGGCGCTGGCGAAGATCTCGGTCTTCGAGGTCCGGGACCGACTGCGGCTCCTGATCACCAGGAGCCGCGGCCTGGGGCCCGATCCGATGGCGCGGCAGATCGACGACGAGTTGTCGGTCGTCCTCTGCGTGGACGCCGGCAAGCGGGCCGGAAAGACCGAGGCCCTGTCGATAGCCGAACACGCCGCCGACCAGTGGAGCATCAGCCGGGCCGAGCTGTGGGAGCGGGCCTTCGCGAACCTGGCCACCGAGCAGCTCAACCGGCAGGTCTTCGACGCGTCCAACGGCGACACCATCCACACCGTCAACGGCATGGGCGCCTGGCCCGGAGCCGCCCACGCGCTGCGCCTGGAGAACGCCCTAGGAGGGGGCATCGAGCTGCCCAACGGCGCTCTGGTCGCCCTGCCGACGAACAACACACTCTGCGCGGTGCCGATCCGCACCAGCCTGTCGCTGAACGCCATCCGCTTCCTGATCGACCTGTCGAAGGAGCTCGCGGCCGGCGACCCGGCGCCGCTGACCCCGTCGCTCTTCTGGTACCGGGAAGGCTGGATCGAGAACCTCAACGTCGGCTCGGACGGCATGATGCGGGTGTCGCCCCGCTTCCGGGACATGGCGAACGCACTGCCCGCCAACTGACCCGACCGGCCACCGAAAACCCGCTGGCCCGACGGCCCCCTTTGCGTCAGAATGACGATATGAGCGAGATGCGCGTGGGGAGCCCTGCCGACGTCCGTAGCCGGGCGGAGCTGGCGGCGCTGACGGCCGCCGGGGTGCGGCCGAAGTGGCTGATGTTCTGGGGGCACACCGAGCGGAAGGGCGGGGGGACGCGGCGGGAGTGCCTGAGCCAGTGGCGGCCCGGGCAGTTCACCGTCGACGGGGTGGCGTACGCGTCCGCCGAACACTGGATGATGGCGGGCAAGGCCCGGATGTTCGGGGACGAGGCCATCGAGCAGCGGGTGCTGGCGGCCCACACGCCGGCCGAGGCGAAGAAGCTGGGGCGACTGGTCAGGGGTTTCGACGACGCGGCCTGGACGGCCGGCCGGTTCGAGCTGGTCGTCGAGGGGAACGTCGCGAAGTTCGGGCAGGACGAGGCGCTGCGCGCCTACCTGCTGGGCACCGGCGACCGCGTCCTGGTCGAGGCCAGCCCGGTGGACCGGATCTGGGGCATCGGGCTCGCGGCCGACAACATCCGCGCGGAACGGCCGGACGAGTGGCGGGGGTTGAACCTGCTCGGCTTCGCCCTGATGGAGGCGCGGGCACGGCTCGCCGCATGAGGGCGGTCGGTCCGGTGCTGGACGGCACGGTGGTGGTGTCGGCCGCTGCCGCGCTGGCCCTGGCGCCCAGGGCGTGGCGGCGGCAGGAGGTCCGGCCGGGGCGCGGGGGGCGCTTCGGCCCGGAGGTGGCGCTGGCGCTGGTCGTGGCACTCGTCTATCTGAACCAGGTGCTGTTCGCCGTGTACGTGCAGCGGGTGCGGGGCGGGAGTACGGCGTTCGTCGCCCGCTACCTGCCGCCCGGGTGGTTCGACGTGCCGCGCGGCAACCCGGCGATCGACTGGCTGGCGGCACACTTCCCCGCGCCCGAGCTGCTCGCGCCCACCGTGCTCCGCGTCCAGGCGTTCCTCGAACTCCCGCTGGTGCTCCTGGCGTTCGCCGCCGTGCTGCGACGCCTGGACCACGGCCTCTACGTCCGGGCGATGCGCTCGCCGCTGACCGGACTCGCCGCCGCCTCCTACACGGTGGCGTTCTGCGCGGTGGAGTGGGACCTGCGGAATCCGTACACGGTGGACGACATCGCGCTGCGGACGGTGTCCGCGCTCGTCACACCACCGCTGCTCGTCTGGCTGGCCTCCCGCGAACGGGCCCGGCCACCCCGCGGCCCGGTGCTGTTCACCCTCGACCTGTGGGCGTTCGGCACGCTGATGCTGACGCTGTACGACACCGCGCTGCTGTACAACCTGGCCCGACTCGGCGACCATCTCGCCGGCGCGCTGGCCGCGTTGGCGGTCCTGGCCGCCACCCGGTTCGTGCCGTGGAGCGGCGGTCCGGCCGGCCCGCACACCACCGCGTTGACCGGCACGCTCGGGCGGGCCCTCGTCCTGTTCTTCGTCCCCGCGCTGGCTGTCCGCTACGGCGTCTCCTTCGGAACCCCCGAACTGGCGGCCGTCGCGGGGCTCGTGGTGCTCCTGCCGGCGGTGCGGACGGTCCGTCTGATCCCCGCCGCCCTGGTCGGGGCGGCCGTCGGCTGCGCCGTCGCCGTGGTCGCACCCGGCTCGTACTACGAGGCGACCCTGCTGCGGAGCGCGACCGGCGCACTTCTTGCCACGACCGCCGTCTGCGCGCTCCTTGACACCAGTCGCGCACGACTGGACGTGCTCCCTTAACTCCCCCGCCATATAGCGACGCCAGGATGTCCCGCAGTCAGGGGAGAGATGGACGGGGTGGGGCGATCATGCGCATGCGGCCGACGGCACAATCCGCGGGCCAGGACCCGGAGGGCGAGCAGCAGGCGTACGAACTCCGGTCGGAACTGGACGAGTTACTCCGCGCGAGCCGCTACGCGAGCCAGCGGGAGCGGCGGTTGAACGAGGCGATCCGGGCGGCGCCGGGCCGCCAGCGGCCGGACGGGGACCTGCTGCGGCAGTTGGCGCAGGCGCGCACGCTGCGCGAGGGCCTGGGCGCCCGCTGCCTCCAACTGAGCGATCGGCTGGAGGCGTTGGAGAACCGGCTGAGGAGCCGACCGCCGGAGCCGCAACCGGCCCAGGCCCCGCCGCCCCAGGCCCGGCCCGCCCGCCCCGACATCGGCGCCCTCGCCGAGCGGGTGGCGGCCCTGCACCGTGCCGGCGCCTTCGCCGAGGCGACGGAGCTGCTGTCCCGGGCGGCCACCGGCCTCGATCCGGCGGACGCCGCGCTGCTGGTCGGCATGCTCTCCCGGCGCGGTCCGACGGGCGCGTCCCTGCACCTGGCCAGGAGCGCCGCGCAGTGCGCCCCCGAGCAGGCGGTGGCGATGCTGGCGGAGTTGCGCGAGCTGGGGCTGGCGGAGGAGGCGGCCGAGCTGTTCCACGCGTTCTGGGGCTATCCGGCGTCGGCACTGCCCGCCCTGCTGGCCGCGCTGGAGCGGGCCGGGCAGGGCGCGGACGGCGCGACGCTGCTGTGGGAGTGGGGTTCGGCGCCGACGCCGGAGCTGACGGCGCTGGCGACCGGCCTGCGCCGTACGGGCCGGCACGCCGACGTGCGGACGCTGCTGCGTCAGGCGGCCGGCCGGCCGACGGCGGAGCTGGCCGCGCTGGCGACGGAGCTGCCGGCCGAGCTCGCGACCGTCCTGCTGTACGAGCTGGCGGCGCTGCGCCCGCCGGTGGAGCTGGTCAAGCTGGCGGCCGCGTTGGACACCAGCCCGGAGCTGTACGGGCGGTTGCTCGCCGCGCTGCTCGCCGACGGCGCCCGGCACCGGACGACGCTGGCCGCCCTGCGCAGCGCCGGCCTGCCGACCGAACCGGCCGCGGCCCCCCGTTCCCGCTGGGGCAGACGGTAGGACCGCAGACGGGGAAACAGAACGCAGGAGCCCCCGCCCGCCCCGGACGGACCGGGGCGAACGGGGGCTCCAGAAGGGCGGAGCAGGCTCAGCAGCCGATCAGTCGCGCGCCCAGGTACGCCTTGACCTGGTCGAGCGAGACGCGCTCCTGCGACATGGTGTCGCGGTCGCGGACGGTCACCGCGTTGTCCTCAAGGGTGTCGAAGTCGACGGTGACGCAGAACGGCGTGCCGATCTCGTCCTGGCGGCGGTAGCGCTTGCCGATGGCGCCGGCGTCGTCGAACTCGACGTTCCACGCGGTGCGCAGGTCGGCGGCGAGGCCGCGGGCCTTCGGGGAGAGGTCGGCGTTGCGCGACAGCGGCAGGACGGCGACCTTGACCGGGGCCAGGCGCGGGTCGAGCCGCATGCCGACGCGCTTCTCCATGACGCCCTTGGCGTTGGGCGCCTCGTCCTCGAAGTAGGCGTCGATCAGGAAGGCCAGCATGGCGCGGTTGAGGCCGGCCGCCGGCTCGATGACGTACGGGAAGTACCGCTCGCCGCTCTCCTGGTCGAAGTACTTGAGGTCCTGGCCGGACGCCTCGCTGTGCACCCGCAGGTCGTAGTCGGTGCGGTTGGCGACGCCCTCCAGCTCGGAGTACTCGCTGCCGCCGAAGTTGAAGCGGTACTCGATGTCCACCGTGCGCTTGGCGTAGTGGGAGAGCTTCTCCTTCGGGTGCTCGAAGAAGCGCATGTTCTCGGTGCGCAGGCCGAGGTCGACGTACCAGTCCCAGCGCTGCTGGAGCCAGTACTCGTGCCACTGCTCGTCCTCGCCCGGCTTGACGAAGAACTCCATCTCCATCTGCTCGAACTCGCGGGTGCGGAAGATGAAGTTGCCGGGGGTGATCTCGTTGCGGAAGCTCTTGCCGGTCTGGGCGATGCCGAACGGCGGCTTCTTGCGCGACGTGGTCTGGACGGCCTTGAAGTTGGTGAAGATGCCCTGGGCGGTCTCGGGCCGCAGGAAGGCCAGGCCGCTGGCCTCCTCGGTGACGCCGAGGTGGGTCTTCAGCATGCCCGAGAAGTCCTTGGGCTCGGTGAACTGGCCCTTGGTGCCGCAGTCGGGGCAGTTGACGTCCTTGAGGCCGTTCGGCGGCGGGAAGCCGTGCTTGGCCTCGTACTTCTCCTCCAGGTGGTCGGCCCGGTGGCGCTTGTGGCAGGAGAGGCACTCGGTCAGCGGGTCGTTGAAGGTGGCGACGTGGCCGGAGGCCTCCCACACCTCGCGCGCGAGGATCACCGACGAGTCGAGTCCCACGACGTCCTCACGGGCCTGGACCATCGCGCGCCACCACTGGCGCTTGATGTTCTCCTTGAGTTCGACGCCCAGCGGCCCGTAGTCCCAGGCGGCACGCGTGCCGCCGTAGATCTCGCTGCAGGGGTAGACGAAGCCACGGCGCTTGCTCAGGCTGACGATCGTGTCGATCTTGTCGGCGGCCACAGTGCTCTCTTCAGTACGTACGGCACGGTCAGGGCACGGCTGGTTGCGCGTACCCGAATACCTCAGGTTACCGGCCATACGGGTACGGGGTTCAAATCGGTATCGTCCGGCCCCTCCCAGCCACGGCCACCTGCCGTTCACCCGTCCGAGTGAGTTGACAATCATTTCCAGATAAGATGAGAATGATTGTCATGATGATCGGACGACGTACCCGCAGCTCGATAGCCATCGCCGCCACCGCCCTCACCGCCTCCCTCGTCCTGACCGCCTGCGGTGGCAGCAGCAGCGCCCAGAGCGCCGACGGCAAGCTGAAGGTCGTCGCCTCCTTCTACCCGATGGAGTACCTGGCCCAGCAGATCGGCAAGGACCACGTCGCGGTCACCGACCTCACCGCGGCCGGCGTCGAGCCGCACGACCTGGAGCTCACCGCCAAGCAGGTCGCCACCGTCCAGAAGTCCGACGCGATCATCTACCTCAAGGGCCTGCAGCCCACCGTCGACCAGGCCGTCGGCCAGTCCTCGGCCAAGTACAAGATCGACGCCACCGCCGCCAGCCCGCTGGTCGACCACCACCTCGACGAGGGCACCGCCGAGGCCGACGGCCACCAGCACGACGGCCCGGCCGGCGACCCGCACATCTGGCTCGACCCGACCCGCTACGCGGCGATCGCCAAGAGCGTCGGCGACGGGTTCGCCAAGGCCGACCCGGCCCACGCCGACGACTACCGCAAGAACACCGACGACCTGGTCGGCCGGCTGACCACGCTGGACCAGGAGTTCCGGGACGGCCTGAAGGACGCCAAGTCCAGGACCTTCGTCACCAGCCACGCCGCCTTCGGCTACCTCGCCGACCACTACGGCCTCACCCAGGTCGCCATCAACGGCGTCGACCCCGAGTCCGAGCCCACCCCGGCCCGCCTCGCCGACGTGCAGAAGGCCGCCAAGGACAACGGCGTCACCACGATCTTCTTCGAGACCCTGGTCAGCCCCAAGCTCGCCGACACCGTCGCCAAGGACCTCGGCCTCAAGACCGCCGTGCTGGACCCGCTGGAGGGCGTCAAGGACCCGGGCAAGGAGGACTACCTCTCGGTCATGAAGCAGAACCTGGCCAACCTCCAGACCGCCCTCGGCGCCACCCCCGCCGCGACCGGCACCACTCCCACCGCGACCGGCACCCCCACCAGCTGACGGGACGACAGCACCATGACCCACCCGATACCCCCGGCCGTCCGCCTCCGCGACGCCGTCGCCTCCCGCGGCGGTCGGCCGGTGCTGCGCGGCGTCGACCTCACCGTCCAGCCCGGCGAGGTGGTCGCCCTGCTCGGCGCCAACGGCTCCGGCAAGTCCACCACCGTCAAGGCCGTCATCGGCTCCGTCCCGCTGGGGCAGGGCACGCTGGAGCTGTTCGGCATCCCGTACGCCGGCTTCCGCGCCTGGCACCGGATCGGGTACGTTCCGCAGCGCACCACCGCCGCCTCCGGCGTGCCGGCCACCGTGCGCGAAGTGGTCTCCACCGGGCGGCTGCCGCAGCACCGGCTGCTGCCGTTCCGCCGCCGGGACCGCGCGGCGGTCGACCGCGCGCTCGCCGCCGTCGGCATGCTGGAGCGGGCCGGGGACGGCGTCGCCGACCTGTCCGGCGGCCAGCAGCAGCGGGTGCTGATCGCCCGCGCCCTGGTCGGCACCCCCGACCTGCTGATCATGGACGAGCCGATGGCCGGCGTGGACGCCACCAGCCAGCAGGTGCTCGCCGACACCCTGCGCGCCGAGGTCTCCCGCGGCGCCGCCGTCCTCCTCGTGCTGCACGAACTCGGGCCGCTGGAACCGCTGATCGACCGCGCCGTGGTGCTGCGGGACGGCTGCGTCGCACACGACGGCCCGCCCGTGCCCAACACCGGACTGCACGCGCTGCCCGGCCACGACCACGTCCACCCGCACGCCGACCACACCCCGCCGAGGCTGCTGGCATGACCGAGATGCTCTCCTACGACTTCATGCAGCGCGCCCTGCTCGCCGCCGTCCTGGTCGGGATCACCGCCCCGGCCGTCGGCATCTACCTGGTGCAGCGCCGGCAGGCCCTGATGGGCGACGGCATGGGACACGTCGCGATGACCGGCGTCGGCCTCGGCTTCATCTTCCAGACCAGCCCGGTCTGGATGGCCGTGCTGGTCTGCGTGCTCGGCGCCGTCACCATGGAACTGGTCCGCTCGCGCGGCAACCAGCGCGGCGACATCGCCCTGGCGATGCTCTTCTACGGCGGCATGGCCTGCGGCAAGCTGCTCGTCTCGCTCTCCGCCCAGGCCGGCGCCGGCTCGCTGGAGAGCTACCTGTGGGGCTCCATCCTCACCGTCGCCCCGACCGACCTGATCACCATCGCGGTGCTCGGCGCGGTGGTCGTCGCGGTCACCGTCGGCCTGCGCCGGCAGCTCTTCGCGATCTGCCAGGACGAGGACTTCGCCCGGGTCACCGGCCTGCCGGTGCGCACGCTCAACCTGCTGCTCGCGGTGATGGCCGCCGTCACCGTCACCGTCGCGATGCGGGTGGTCGGACTGCTGCTGGTCAGCGCCCTGATGGTGGTCCCGGTGGTCGCCGCCCAGCAGCTCACCCGGTCCTTCGCCGCCACCCAGGCGGCCTCGATCACGCTCGGCGTGGTGGTCTCGCTGGCCGGCGTCACCGGCTCCTACCACCTCAACGTGCCCTCCGGCCCGGCCATCGTGCTGCTCGCCATCGCGGTCTTCGCGGTGTTCAGCCTGCTCGCCGCGCCGCTCGCCCGGCGGCGCCACCGCAGGGGCATCGCGGACCCCGGACCGAAGGTCTGCGACGTCGCCCTGCCGGAACCCGTCCCGGGACAATCCCCGGGGCAATCCCCGAATCAGATCCCGGGACAGATCCCGGGACAGATCCCGGGGCAGATCCCGGGCCGCGGTTCCTCCGACGCGATCACTCCGGAGCGGGGTGCGGGGCTGGCACAATGAGGTGCGAGACGCCCACCACCCCAGGAGGACCCACGGTGACCACCGCAGGCCCGTCGCCGCGCGCCCGCTCGACCCGGCAACGTGCCGCCGTCTCGGCGGCCCTGGACGAGATCGAGGACTTCCGCAGCGCGCAGGAGCTCCACGACATGCTCAAGCACCGCGGGGACTCCGTCGGTCTGACCACGGTCTACCGCACCCTCCAGTCGCTCGCCGACGCCGGCGAGGTGGACGTGCTGCGCACCGCCGACGGCGAGGCCGTCTACCGCCGGTGCAGCAGCGGACACCACCACCACCTGGTGTGCCGGCACTGCGGCGCCACCGTCGAGGTGGAGGGCCCGGCGGTGGAGCGCTGGGCCAACGCGGTCGCCGCGGAGCACGGGTTCAGCGACATCGCGCACACCCTGGAGATCTTCGGCACCTGCGCGGAGTGCGCCAAGAAGGTCTGACCAGCGGAGCACCGGTACGGCGAAGGGCCCGTGGGAGCGATTCCCACGGGCCCTTCGCCGTACCGCCGCCGTACCGCGTCAGCGCTGGGTGGGCAGGTCCAGCGGCTCGGGCACCTCGTTCGGGATCGCCCCGCCGAAGCGGCGGTCGCGCCTCGCGTACTGCTCGCAGGCGCGCCACAGGTCGCGGCGGTCGAAGTCCGGCCAGAGCACGTCCTGGAACACGAACTCGGCATACGCGGACTGCCAGAGCAGGAAGTTGGAGGTGCGCTGCTCGCCGCTGGGGCGCAGGAACAGGTCCACGTCCGGCATGTCCGGGTGGTACATGTACTTGGCGAGGGTCTTCTCGTTGACCTTCTTCGGGTCCAGCTTCCCGGCGGCGACGTCGGCCGCGAGGGCCGCCGCGGCGTCCGCGAGCTCGGCCCGGCCACCGTAGTTGACGCACATGTAGAGCGTGACGGCGTCGTTGTCCTTGGTCTGCTCCTCGGCGACCTGGAGCTCCTGGACGACGCTCTTCCACAGCTTGGGCATCCGGCCCGCCCAGCGGACCCGCACGCCCATCGCGTCCATCTCGTCGCGGCGGCGGTGGATGACGTCCCGGTTGAAGTTCATCAGGAACTTCACCTCGTCGGGCGAGCGCTTCCAGTTCTCGGTGGAGAACGCGTACAGCGAGATGTTCTTCACGCCGAGCTCGATCGCGCCCTTGAGGACGTCCAGCACGACGGACTCGCCGACCTTGTGGCCCTCGGTGCGGGGCAGTCCGCGCTCCTTGGCCCAGCGGCCGTTGCCGTCCATCACGATGGCGACGTGTTCGGGGACCAGCTCGCCGGGAATCTTCGGGGGCTGTGCGCCACTGGGGTGCGGGGTCGGGGGGAGGTACTCCCTCTGCTTGCCGCCGCCGAAGAGCCGTCGCGCTGCCATGTGCTCACTTCTCCACGTATCTCATCGAGCGGATGCCCCGCTCCAAATGCCACTGCAGATAGGCCGCGACCAGGCCGCTGCCCTCCCGCCAGTACCTCGGCTCGCAGGAATCGGCCGTCTGCCAGTCCCCTGACAGCAGCGCCCCGAGCAGTACCAGTGTCTCAGGGGAGGGTACGGCACATCCGGGCACTCGGCAGTCCGGGCAGAGGACCCCGCCTGCGGGAAGGGAGAAGAAACGGTTCGGCCCCTCCAGCCCGCATTTGGCGCAGTCCGTGAAGCTCGCGCCGTACCCGTTCACCGCGAGCGAGCGCAGCAGGAAGGCGTCCATCACCAGGTGCGACTCGTGCAGCCCGGCCGCCAGCGTGCGCAGGGCGCCCACCAGCAGCAGGTACTGCTGGACGGCCGGTTCGCCCTCGTTCTCGGCGAACCGCTCGGCCGTCTCCAGCATCGCCGTCCCGGCGGTGTAGCGGCCGTAGTCGGTGACGATCGAACCGCCGTACGGCGCGATCGTCTCCACCTGGGTGCACAGCGGCAACCCACGGCCGATCAGCTCACTCCCCCGGCTGAAGAACTGCACGTCCACGTGCGAGAACGGCTCCAGCCGGGCGCCGAACTTGGACTTGGTCTTGCGCACCCCGCGCGCCACCGCCCGCACCTTGCCGTGGTGCCGGGTCAGCAGGGTGATGATCCGATCGGCCTCGCCGAGCTTCTGCGCCCGCAGCACGACGCCGTCGTCCCGGAAAAGACTCATGGGAACCATTCTCCCCCACGGCGCGCCCCGGCCGCCGACAGCCGTGTTGCCCGCACCGGGTCCGTGGGGGAGGACCGAGCGGTGCGGGTCACGGCGGGCCCGGAGGGGGATTTCGGGCCCGTTTTGTGGGGGATCGGAGATGGCTCGGGGGGTTGCGCGACAGGCCCGGCACCACGGGGCGGGCCCGGTACTGCAAAGGAGGTGCGCCGTCCTGCGGAGAAGGTCTAGTACGGAGCCCGGGTCGCCGCCTCCAGCAGCGCCCCGACCCGCGACTGCGGTAGATCCAGACAGCGCCCGACCGCGGCCAGCGCCTCGCGCTCCTGCGGCAGGTAGCGCCCGTCGGACAGGGCGATCGCCGCGCCCTGCAGCAGCAGCCGCTCCCGGCCCTGGTGGGCCAGGTGCGGGGTGAGCGGTTCGAGCACCGCGTGCAGTTCCACGGCCAGGCCGCCGGCCATCCCGTGGGCGTCGTAGAGTTCGCCGCCGAGCCCGGACAGCGCGGCGAGCGCGGCCAGCACCTGGGCCTCGCCGCAGTCCTCGAACCCGGCCTCGCGCACCGCCGTGCAGGCCGACTCGCGGGCCGCGCGGTGCGCGGTGCCGCCGGCCGCGAGCAGGGCGAGCGCGATGGTGTACTGCGCGTCCCGCAGCATCGCGCCGAGCCGTACGGAGGTGGGCTGTTCCAGGCTCTCGACGCCGTAGCGGCCGTGGCAGCTGGTGCACTGCACGCTGCCGATCACCGGGCCGAGCGGGGCCACCGGGGTCCCCAGCAACCGCAGCCACCGCCGGCCGTGCTGCCGGCGGTAGTTGCGGTCCCCGCCACAGCCCGGGCAGAAGAAGTCACCGAGAACGTCAGTCCGCCACCGCGGGCGAACACCCCACAACCTGGTCACGGCGCCACTCCCCAGACATGGCAGACGGCCTGCACAACAATGGGCAGGTCACGCGACCGGACACCGAGGCCGTCCCACCGACCCGGCTTTCCGGTGGATCGATGTTGCCATGGTTACCGGCACGTGTCAGTACCTCGAACGGCTTCCGACCCGAAAAAATGTGGCGCAGGACACAACTGGCCCCAGGCGCGGCGAAGGGCCGCCCCGGAGGACGGCCCCACCACATCTCACTCGTACGAACTACCCGCGCTGTGCCCGGTTGACGGCGCTGATGATCGCCTTCAGCGAGGCCAGCACGGTGTTGGCGTCGATGCCGACGCCCCACAGCACCTTGCCGTCCACCGCGCACTCGACGTACGCGGCGGCCTGGGCGTCGCCGCCCTCGCTCAGCGCGTGCTCGGCGTAGTCCAGGACGCGGACGTCCAGGCCGATCCGGGCCAGCGCGTCCGTGAAGGCGGAGACCGGGCCGTTGCCGACACCGGTCAGGGTCACCGGTACCGAGTCCACCAGCGCGCCGGCGATCAGCGCGTCCCGGCCGTCCTCGGTGGTCAGGGTGCGCGAACCGCTCAGCGAGATCCGGCCCCACGGGTTGTCCGGGGTCGGCAGGTACTCGTCCTCGAAGACCCGCCAGATCTCGGCCGGGGTGACCTCGCCGCCCTCGGCGTCGGTCTTGGCCTGGATGATCCGGGAGAACTCGATCTGCATCCGGCGCGGCAGGTCCAGCTTGTGGTCGTTCTTCAGGACGTACGCCACACCGCCCTTGCCGGACTGGCTGTTGACCCGGATGACCGCCTCGTAGGTGCGGCCGACGTCCTTCGGGTCGATCGGCAGGTACGGCACGCCCCAGGTGTGCTCCCCCACCGGGACGCCCGCCGCCGCCGCGTCCGCCTCCAGGGCGTCGAAGCCCTTCTTGATGGCGTCCTGGTGCGAGCCGGAGAAGGAGGTGTACACCAGGTCGCCGGCGTACGGGTGGCGCGGGTGCACCTCCATCTGGTTGCAGTACTCGGCGGTGCGGCGCACCTCGTCGATGTCGGAGAAGTCGATCTGCGGGTCGATGCCCTGCGAGAACAGGTTCATGCCCAGGGTCACCAGGTCGACGTTGCCCGTCCGCTCGCCCTGGCCGAACAGGCAGCCCTCGATGCGGTCCGCGCCCGCCATGTAGGCCAGTTCGGCGGAGGCGACGGCGGTGCCGCGGTCGTTGTGCGGGTGCACCGACAGGCAGACGAACTCGCGGCGCGACAGGTTGCGCGACATCCACTCGAACTGGTCGGCCTGCACGTTCGGGGTGGCCCGCTCGATGGTGGCCGGCAGGTTCAGGATGATCTCGCGGCCCTCGCCCGGCTGCCAGACGTCCATGACCGCCTCGCAGACCTCCAGCGCGAAGTCCAGCTCGGTGTCCACGAAGATCTCCGGCGAGTACTGGTAGCCGAAGACGGTCTCCTCGCCCAGCAGCTTCTCGGCGTACTCCATCACCAGCCGGGTGCCGTCGGTGGCGATCGCCTTGGTGGCGGCCCGGTCGTTGCGGAACACCACCCGACGGAACAGCGGCGCCGTCGCGTTGTACAGGTGGACCGTCGCGCGCGGGGCGCCGACCAGCGACTCGACGGTCTTCTCGATCAGCTCCTCGCGGGCCTGCGTCAGCACCGAGATGGTGACGTCCTCGGGGATCGCCCCCTCCTCGATCAGCGACCGCACGAAGGCGTGGTCGGTGGCTCCGGAGGACGGGAAGCCGACCTCGATCTCCTTGTAGCCCATCGCGACCAGCAGGTCGAACATCTTGCGCTTGCGGGCCGGGGACATCGGGTCGATCAGCGCCTGGTTGCCGTCCCGCAGGTCGGTGGAGAGCCAGCGCGGCGCCTTGGTGATCACCGTGCTCGGCCACGTGCGGTCCGGCAGGTCGACGGTGTCGAACGGCAGGTAGCGCCCGTACCGCATGCCGGAGGGCAGCTGGCGCACGGACGCGGCGGTGATCGGGGTGGGACGGTCGACGAAGGCGCGACCGGCGGGGATGGGCGCGGCGGAGCTCTGCTCGGTCATGGAATGACTCTCGGCTTCCTGTGATGCGTGGTGCGGGGGCGGGTCGGGGTGGTCGACACCGACTGGCCGGCAGCTGCCGCTCGCGACCCTCCGTTGGATCGCCGGATGACGCGCACAGCTCGATCCCCGCGGCGAGGGAGCCGGCCCTGTGGACTACAGGCCCTCGACGCGGCAGCTAAGAAGAAGCAGCCCGTTGCGCATGATGGCCCCAGCGTAACCCAGGGCCGCGCGCCCCCGAAGTGATCCGGGCCACCGTTCCACCCCTTGAGACACCGACCGGTCACGCCAAGAGTGGTGACAACCGGTCATCGAGGCCTCACCCTGGGCCACATGACTGCAGCAGTTCCGATCTGCGCGATCGTCCCGCCGTACGTCCTGGACCGCCTCGCCGAGGCCGGTCACGAGCCCGCCGTCCGCTCCCTCCTGCTCGACACCGCGCACCGCGCGGCCCGCCTCACCCCTCCCCCGCCCGTCAGCACCGGCCCGACCCCCAGCCGGCTGATCGCCGACACCGCCCACAGCCAGCGGCTGCCCGGCCGGACCGTCCGCACCGAGGGCCAGGCCCCGGTCGCCGACCAGTCCGTCAACCACGCCTACGACGGCCTCGGCGACACCTTCGCCCTGTACGCCACCGTCTTCGGCCGCCGCTCGATCGACAACCGGGGGCTGCGCCTGGACGCCACCGTGCACTACGGCCAGGACTACGACAACGCCTTCTGGAACGGCCACCAGATGGTCTTCGGCGACGGCGACGGCGAGATCTTCGGCGACTTCACCGCCTGCGTCGACGTCATCGGCCACGAACTCACCCACGGCGTCACCCAGTTCACCGCCGGCCTGCAGTACCAGGACCAGCCCGGCGCGCTCAACGAGTCGGTCTCCGACGTCTTCGGCTCGCTGGTCAAGCAGTACGCGCTGCGCCAGGACGCCGCCCACGCCGACTGGCTGATCGGCGCCGGACTGCTCGCCCCCGGCATCCAGGGCGTGGCGCTGCGCTCGATGAAGGCCCCCGGCACCGCCTACGACGACCCCCGGCTCGGCAAGGACCCGCAGCCCGCGCACATGCGGGACTACGTGGACACCACCGACGACAACGGCGGCGTGCACATCAACTCCGGCATCCCCAACCACGCGTTCTACCTGCTGGCCACCGCCCTCGGCGGCCAGGCCTGGGACCGCGCCGGGCGGATCTGGTACGACGCCCTGACCGGCCACCAGCTGGCCGCCGACGCCGACTTCACCGCCTTCGCCCGGGCCACCGTGGCCGCCGCCAAGGCCCGCTACCCCGACCAGTCCTCGGTCGCGGACACCGTGACGGCCTCCTGGGCGCAGGTGGGCGTCAGCCCCGGCTGAACCCTCCGGCGGCCCCTCCGGCAGCCCCTCCGGCAGCCACGATGAAGGCCCCGGCGACGGCCCCGGCCGAGGACCGATTGAGACCAGGTTGAGCCGGGCTTAAGGTCACGGTCCGGGAAAAGACCGGCAAACTCCCTCCCCTGGTAGCACCATGGACACCATGCGTATCCAGGTGACCCGGACCGGCGGCTTCGCGGGGATCGTCCGCCACGCGGAACTCGACACCGTCGACCGCACGGACGCCCCGCACGTCCACGCGCTCGCCCGCGAGGCCGTCGCGGGCGGGCTGCGGGCGCCCTCGTACGGGGTGCCGGACGGCTTCCACTACGAGATCACCGTCGACGGCCGGACGGTCTACTGCGCCGACCCGAAGCTCACCGACTCGCAGCGCGAACTGGTGTCGCTGGTCCTGCGCGAGGGCGCGTAGCCCCACCGGCCCCCGGACACGCCGAAGGCCCGCCCGGTCGATCAGATCCGGGCGGGCCTTCGCTGGGAGCCGGGGCTCAGAAGCCGAGCTTGCGCAGCTGCTTCGGGTCGCGCTGCCAGTCCTTGGCCACCTTGACGTGCAGGTCCAGGAAGACCGGCGTGCCGAGCAGCGCCTCGATGTGCTTGCGGGCGGTGGTGCCGACGTGCTTGAGCCGCGCGCCCTTGGCGCCGATGACGATCGCCTTCTGGCTCTGCCGCTCGATGTAGACGTTGGCGTGGATGTCCAGCAGCGGGCGGTCCGCCGGGCGGCCCTCGCGCGGGAGCATCTCCTCGACCACGACGGCCAGCGAGTGCGGCAGCTCGTCCCGGACGCCCTCCAGGGCGGCCTCGCGGATCAGCTCCGCGACCATGATCTGCTCGGGCTCGTCGGTGAGGTCGCCGTCCGGGTAGAGCGGCATGCCCTCCGGCAGCAGCTTGGTGATCAGGTCGCCGACCAGTTCCACCTGCTTGTCGCCGACAGCCGAGACCGGGATGATCTCGGCCCACTCGATGCCCAGTTCCTCACCGAGCTGGTGGATGGCGATCAGCTGCTCGGCGAGCCGCTTGGAGTCGACCAGGTCGGTCTTGGTGACGATGGCGACCTTGGGGGTCTTCTTGACCTCGGCGAGTTCCTTGGCGATGAACTTGTCGCCGGGGCCGAGCTTCTGGTCGGCGGGCAGGCAGAAGCCGATCACGTCGACCTCGGCCCAGGTGCTGCGGACCAGGTCGTTGAGGCGCTCGCCGAGCAGGGTGCGCGGCTTGTGCAGGCCGGGGGTGTCGACCAGGACGAGCTGGGAGTCCGGGCGGTGCACGATGCCGCGCACGGTGTGCCGGGTGGTCTGCGGGCGGTCGGAGGTGATCGCGACCTTCGTCCCCACCAGAGCGTTGGTCAGGGTCGACTTGCCCGCGTTGGGTCGGCCGACGAAGCACGCGAAGCCGGAGCGGTACGAGGAGGAAGGGGCACTCATGTGCTCCATTCTCCCTGATCACCGGAGTCGCGCTGCCCGGGCCCGCCCGCACCGCCCGATCAGCCCTTGCGACCGCCCCGCGAAACCACCGACATCACCACCAACAGGACCAGGAAGGCGACCGAACCCCAGAGCCAATACGGCGAGCCGGTCTCCTGCCACTTGCCCATCCCCATCACGAACAGCAGCAGCCCGGCGAAGAACGCCACCGCCCCCATGTGCCCAGCCCCCTCACCGAGTTCACTCCCCCGGTGAGACTATCCGCTCGGTTCGGGCAGGTGTTCGCCAGGCCGCCGCCATCGCCCGGCATCGCCCGCCGCGGCAGGCCGCAGCGGGCCCTGAGCAGCCCTCGGCAGCCCTCAGCGGGCCTCGGCCGCCACCCGCAGCGTCCCGTCCACACCGGCCAGCAGCACGGGCGTCCCGGCCCCGCCGAGGTCCCGGACGGCCGCCAGGTCGGCCTCGGCCGGCTGCTCCGCCTCGCTCACCACGGCCGCCGCCTCCAGCGACTTCGCACCGCTGGCCACCGCCATCGCCACCGCCGTCTGCAGCGCGCTCAGCCGCAGCGACTCCAGCGCGACCGTCCCGGCCACGTACGTCCGGCCGGTCTCGTCACGCACCGCGGCCCCCTCGGCGACGCCGTTGCGGGCGCGGGCCGAGCGGGCCAGGGTGATGATCTTCTTGTCTTCGGGGTCGAGCTCGACGATGTCACTCATGCCGCCGAGCATAGGCGGCCCCCGCGGCCGCTCAGTGGCCGACCGGGTGGGTCGGACCGGGGTTCGGGTTGAGGACCTTGACGAAGGTCTTCGGCCCGGACGGCCGCGCCGTCTCGTGCTCCGTGCGCTCGCGCCAGAACGGGTTGTCGTGCGGCAGGTGACTGCTCACCCGGCCGTACATCCCGAAGGTCGTCAGGATCACCCCGAAGATGAAGGCGAACAGCACGTTCGACATCCGGAAGTTCAGGATGTTGGCGTCCGGCCGCCCGAGCACCGCCAGGCCGTAGAAGCCGGACAGGACGAACAGCACGCCGACCACCATGTTCAGGTTGGACGCGAAGTTGCCGCCGACCACCGCCCCCGCCACCAGGATCGCGCCCGCCACGATGGACAGGATGCTCAGCGCCCCGTTGGTCGACAGCCCGGTGATCCGGTCACCGTGGGTGGCGAGGAAGCCCGGGTGATCGGCCAGCCCCAGGCACCCGAACACGATCAGGAAGATCCCCCCGAGCCCCGCCCCGATCCGCCACACCGTGGCGAGCCGGCTGTTCACGGGCAGTTCGTCTTGCAGCTTCATGGCGACCTCCACCACGGCCTAGCTGTAGGGATGGCTCCCCTGCATGTGCGGCACCTCGTGCATGTAGAGCGAACCGCACTGCTGGCAGCAGCGCAGCCCGGTGCCCCACTCCTGCTCGGGCCGCGTCTCGGCGTCGTCGGCCAGGCTGCGGCCGCAGAGCGCCGTCGCGGGGTCGCCGTCGCGCACCACGTGCCAGACCTTGACCCCGCCGGTCGCACCCTGCGGGCCGTACTCCGCGCGAAGTTGATGCGTCATGCTGTCCATGGTCGCTCCGCCGGGGCGCGACCGCTACTCGCCGGGCTCCGCCCCGGCCTCCGCGGCCTTGCGGACCGGGGTCGCGACCATCGAGCCGATCCGGTTGCGGCGCCCGGCCGAGGACTCGGCGGTCAGCAGGATGCCGGTCAGCCCGGTGCCGGCGGGCTCGGGCAGCGGGATCTCGCAGGCCGAGCCGGGGATCGGCACCCGGCCGAGGTGCTTGGCCAGCAGGCCGCCGACGGTCTCGACGTCCTCGTCCTCCAGCTCGATGCCGAACAGCTCGCCCAGGTCCTCCACCAGCAGCCGGGCGGTGATCCGGTACGAGCCGTCGCCGAGGTCCTCCACCGGCGCGATCTCCCGGTCGTACTCGTCGGTGATCTCGCCGACGATCTCCTCCAGGACGTCCTCGATGGTGACCAGGCCGGCCGTGCCGCCGTACTCGTCGATCACGATCGCCACGTGCGAGCGGCGCTGCTGCATCTCGCGCAGCAGGTCGCCGGCCGGCTTGGAGTCCGGTACGAAGACGGCCGGGCGCATCACCGCGCCGACCTCCTCGGACTCCGCCTCCCGGTTGATGTGGGTGCGCCGGACCAGGTCCTTCAGGTAGACGATGCCGACCACGTCGTCCTCGCTGTCCCCGACCACGGGGATCCGCGAGAAGCCCGAGCGCAGCGCCAGGGTGAGCGCCTGCCGGACGGTCTTGTGCCGCTCGATCATCACCAGGTCGGTGCGCGGCACCATCACCTCGCGGACGATGGTGTCGCCCAGCTCGAAGACCGAGTGCACCATCCGGCGCTCCTCGTCCTCGATCAGGTCGTCCTTCTCGGCGAGGTCGACCAGCGCCCGCAGTTCGGCCTCGGAGGCGAACGGCCCCTCCCGGTAGCCCTTGCCCGGGGTCAGCGCGTTGCCGAGCAGGATCAGCAGCCGCGGGATCGGGCCGAGCACCGCGGCCAGCGGCAGCAGCACGAAGGAGGCGGCGGTCGCGGTGGTGAGCGGGTGCTGGCGCCCGATCGTGCGCGGCGAGACCCCCACCGCGACGAAGGACACCAGCACCATCACGCCGAACGCCAGCAGCACGGCCTGCCAGATCGGCTCCACGTTGCGCACGCACACCACGGTGACCAGGACGGCCGCCGCCATCTCGCTGGCCACCCGGATCAGGGTCGCCAGGTTGAGGTAGCGGATCGGGTCGGAGGCGACGGTCAGCAGCCGGGCCGAGCCGCGCCGCCCGGCCCGCACGGCCTCCTCCGCCCGGAACCGGGAGACCCGGGAGATGCCCGCCTCGGCGCACGCGGCCAGCCAGCCGAGGACGACGAGGAGCACGGCACCGAGGATGAAGCTCGTACTTTCACCACTCACAGGGGTTCGGGCTCCGCGCTCAGTGGGTGGTGGGGGCCGGGGAGAGACCACCGAGGCCCCGGCCCGCCCGCCAGTCGTCCAGGATGCGCTTCTGGAGGGCGAACATCTCCTCCTCCTCCTCGGGCTCCTCGTGGTCGTACCCGAGGACGTGCAGCACCCCGTGGACGGTGAGCAGTTGGAGCTCCTCGTCCATCGAGTGCTTGGAGGGGGCCGCCTTGCCCTGCTGCTCGGCGACCTCCGGGCAGAGCACGATGTCGCCGAGCAGGCCCTGCGGCAGCTCCTCGCCCTCCTTGCCGGGGCGCAGCTCGTCCATGGGGAAGGACATCACGTCGGTGGGGCCGGGGAGGTCCATCCACTGGATGTGCAGCTCCTCCATCGCCGCTCCGTCCACCAGGATCACGGACAGTTCGGACTGCGGGTGGATCCGCATCTTGTCCAGGGCGAAGCGGGCGACGTCGAGGATGGCTTCCTCATCGGCGTCCCAACCGGACTCGTTGGCGATGTCGATCGACATGACGGGCTGCGTACTCAGCTTTCGGTGCGATGGGACTGACGGGGTGCGCGGGAGCCGCGCCGCTGGGCCGGCTTGCGGGCGGGCGAGGGGTTCTCCTCGGCCTCCTGCTTGGCGTCCCAGCGTTCGTAGGCGTCCACGATCCGGCCGACCAGCTTGTGGCGGACCACGTCGGTGCTGGTGAGGACGGAGAAGTGGATGTCGGGCACGTCGGCCAGGATGTCCTGGACGACCTTGAGGCCGCTGCGGGTACCGCCCGGGAGGTCGATCTGGCTGGTGTCGCCGGTGACCACCACCCGGGAGTTGAAACCGAGGCGGGTGAGGAACATCTTCATCTGCTCGGGCGAGGTGTTCTGGGCCTCGTCCAGGATGATGAAGGCGTCGTTGAGGGTGCGGCCGCGCATGTACGCCAGCGGCGCGACCTCGATGGTGCCGGCCGCCATCAGGCGCGGGATGGAGTCCGGGTCCATCATGTCGTGCAGCGCGTCGTACAGCGGGCGCAGGTACGGGTCGATCTTCTCGTAGAGGGTGCCGGGCAGGAAGCCCAGCCGCTCCCCCGCCTCGACGGCCGGGCGGGTCAGGATGATCCGGTTGACCTCCTTGGCCTGGAGGGCCTGGACGGCCTTGGCCATCGCGAGGTAGGTCTTGCCGGTGCCGGCCGGGCCGAGGCCGAAGACGATCGTGTGCTTGTCGATCGCCTCGACGTAGCGCTGCTGGTTGAGGGTCTTGGGGCGGATCGTGCGGCCCCGGTTGGACAGGATGTTCGCGGTGAACACCTTGGAGGGCGCCGGGCTGTCCGGGTCCTCCGCGGCACCGCGGAGCATGGCGATGGAGCGCTCCACGGAATCCTCCGTCAAGGGCTGGCCGGTGCGCAGCACCAGCATCATCTCGGTGAAGAGCCGCTGCACGAGGGCGACCTCGGCGCGCGCTCCGGTGGCGGTCACCTCGTTGCCGCGGACGTGGATGTCGGCGGCGGGGAAGCCCTGCTCGATCACGCGCAGCAGCGAGTCCGCCGTGCCGAGCAGGGTGACCATCGGGTGCTTCTCGGGGATGACGATCCGGGCGCTGACGCGACCGTCGTCGGCCGGTTCGGGGCGCGACTGTCCGTTCGTACGGGTCTGCGATGTGTCACTCATAGGTCGGCGCTGGGCCTGCCTCATCCCATCCGTGGTGTCGTGTGCCGATCGGTCTCTCCGGGGCACCAGGGTACGCCGCGCACGTGGTCGCCGCGGCGGGCGGCGGGGCCGCACCCGACGATGCTGCGGCAGATCGGGGGGCGGCGCGAGCGCTTTTCACGGGGTGCGGGCCGGGTTCACGGCTGGCGCCGGACGGGGACGGGCACCCGGGCGAGGTCGGCGGCGAGCACCAGCTCGCCGTCGAAGTGCTTGCGGGCGTCGGCCAGATGCTGGCCGAGGTCCGGGTAGCGCTGGGAGAAGTGGGTCAGCACCAGGGTGCGCACGCCGGCCTCGGCGGCGGCCTTGGCGGCCTGCCCGGCGGTGAGGTGGCCGTGCTCCTCGGCGAGCCGGGAGTCGGCGTCGGTGAAGGTCGACTCGGCGACCAACAGGTCGGCGCCCTCGGCGAGTTCGTACACGCCGTCGCAGAGCCGGGTGTCCATCACGAAGGCGAAGCGCTGGCCCGGCCGGGGCTCGCTGACCTCCTCCAGGGTGACCCGCCGGCCGTCCGCCTCGATCGCCCCCTCGTGCTGGAGGCGGCCGACCGCGGGGCCGAAGACGCCCAGCGCGGCGAGGCGTTCGGGCACCAGGCGGCGGCCGTCCGGCTCGGACAGCCGGTAGCCGAAGGACTCCACGGGGTGGGACAGCCGCACGGCGTCCAGCGCGAAGCGGGCGCCGGGTGCGGGCAGCGGGCCCGGCTCGTCGATCGGCCGGGGCCGCAGGACGGCCGTCTCGTGGTAGGCGGTGGCGTGCCGCAGCCGCTCGAAGTAGACCTCGCCGGAGGCCGGGAAATAGACGTCCACCGGGTGGGGGACGCGGTCCAGGTTGATCCGCTGGATCACCCCGGCGAGGCCCAGGCAGTGGTCGCCGTGGAAGTGCGTGACGGCGATCCGGGTGATCTGGGTGGCCGAGACGCCGGCCAGCAGCATCTGCCGCTGGGTGCCCTCGCCGGGGTCGAACAGCAGGCCCTCGCCGTCCCAGCGGAGCAGGTAGCCGTTGTGGTTGCGGTGCCGGGTGGGCACCTGGCTGGCGGTGCCGAGGACGACGAGTTCGCGCTGTGACACGTAGGTCAGACCATGTTCTCGGTCATCGGCTTGCCGCCGAGCACGTGGACGTGGGCGTGGAAGACCGTCTGGCCGGCGCCGGCGCCGGTGTTGAAGATCAGCCGGTAGTCCTCGACGCCCTCGTCCCTGGCCACCGCGCCCGCCTCGGCGAGGAGTTCACCGGCGATCTCCGGCTCGGCGGCGGCCAGCTCGGCGGCGTTCGGGTAGTGGACGTGCGGGATGACCAGGACGTGCAGCGGCGCCTTGGGGGCGATGTCGCGGAAGGCGAGGACGCGCTCGGTCTTGCGCACCACGGTCGCCGGGATCTCGCCCGCCACGATCTTGCAGAACAGGCAGTCGGGCTGCGGCTCGCCGGCCATCGGTTTCTCCTCGGTTCGTGTCTGGTCTGGGGCCGTACGGGCGCAGCCTAGCGGGAAGTCGGCCGGGCCGACCTCCCGTTCGGCTGCTCTCCCGCCCGACGGGGGCGACGGGGGCGTGCCCTACGCCCAGGGCATCGGCGGGGCCGTGCGGGGCGGGGCCGCGGCGAGCGCGGCGAGGGCGATCCGCACGCCCTCGGCCAGCTGCGGGTCCTCGCCGGCGGCCCACTGGTGCGGGGCCATCGGCACCTCGACGTCCGGGTCGACGCCGTGGTTCTCCACGCCCCAGCCGTAGTTCTCCAGCCAGTACGCGTATTTGGGCTGGGTGACGAGGGTGCCGTCGACCAGGTGGTAGCGGCTGTCGATGCCGATCACCCCGCCCCAGGTGCGGGTGCCGACCACCGGGCCGATGCCGAGCGTCTGGATGACGGCGTTGACGACGTCGCCGTCCGAGCCGGAGAACTCGTTGGCGAGCGCGACGACCGGCCCGCGCGGGGCGTCGAGGGGGTAGGGCACCGGGTGGTCGGTGTCCCGGATGGCGTTCCAGCCGACGATCCGGCGGGCGAGCTTCTCGATCACCAGCTGCGAGGTGTGGCCGCCGCGGTTCTCCCGGACGTCGACGATCACGCCGTCCCTGGCCAGCTCCACGGCCAGGTCGCGGTGGATCTGGGCCCAGCCGGCCGACTGCATGTCGGGGATGTGCAGGTAGCCGAGCCGGCCGCCGGACAGCTCGCGCACCGCGGCCCGCCGCCCGGCCACCCAGTCGTGGTAGCGCAGCGGCTCCTCGTCGGCGATCGGGACGACCACCGGGTGGCGCCGGTCGGTGCCGTCCTTGCCGGCCACGGTCAGCTCGACCGGCTGCCCGGCGGTGCCGGCCAGCAGCGGGGCCGGGCCGGTGACCGGGTCCACCGGGCGGCCGTTGACGGCGAGGACCGCGTCGCCCGGGCGGATCGCGGCGCCGGGCGCGGCCAGCGGCGAGCGGGCCCGGGGGTCGGAGGACTCGCCGGGCAGGATGCGGGCGATCCGCCACCGGTCGCCGTCCCTGGCGAGGTCCGCGCCGAGCAGGCCCTGGCGCCGGGCGGGCTCGGTGTACCGGCCGTACGGGACGACGTAGGCGTGCGAGGTGCCGAGTTCGCCGTGCACCTCCCAGAGCAGGTCGACCAGGTCGTCGTGCGAGCCGAGGCGTTCCACGAGCGGCCGGTAGCGGTCCAGCACGCCGGCCCAGTCGACGCCGCCGAGGTCGGGGCGCCAGAAGTTGTCGCGCATCAGGCGGCCGTTCTCGGCGTACATCTGCCGCCACTCGGCGGCCGGGTCGACGGTGACCCGCAGCCGGGTCAGGTCGACGCCCACCTCGTCGTCCTCGCCGCCCGCCTTGTGCTCGGCCGGGACGATCCGCAGCTCGCCCCCGTCCAGCACGGCCACCCGGGTGCCGTCCCCGCTGACCGCGAAGCCGTCCACGCCGTGCACCAGTTGCTCGACGCGGCGCTTCCTCAGGTCGAAGCGCTCCAGCACCGGCCGGGGCCGCTCGTCCTCGGGCGAGGCCGCCTCGTCGCCGAGTTCGCCGAGCAGCGGGGCGCGGGTCCACAGCACGCCGTCCTTGGCGGCCCTGAGCGCGTCGAACCGGCCGCCCTCGACCGGGAACGGGACGATCCGGTCCGCGATGCCGTCCAGGTCGACCCTGGTCACCGGCGCGGCGTCGCCGGCGGCCTCCTCGCCGTCCGCCTTCCTGCCGCGCGGCTCGTCCTCCTCCCCGCCGAGCGGGCGCCCGGCCCGCTGCGGCCCGAACGGGGACGGCGTGTCGGCGGCCAGCGTGATCAGGTACGGGCGGCAGCCGTTGGGGAACGACAGGTCGAAGACGTGCGAGTCGTAGACCGGGTCGAAGTTGCGCACCGACAGGAACGCCAGGTAGCGGCCGTCCGCGGTGAAGGCCGGCGAGGTGTCGATGAAGCGCTCCTGGGTGACCTCGCCGACCGTCCGGGTCGCCAGGTCGGCCAGCACGATCTGGCGCAGCGAGTACGGGCCCAGCCGGTGCACCGGCCGCGACCAGGCCAGCCAGGCCGAGTCCGGGCTGAAGGCCAGCCCGCCGACCTCGCCGTCGGCGCTGCGGTCCAGCTCGTGCACGGTGCCGTCGGCGAGCGCGACCAGCAGGACCCGGCCGTCGTGCACGCCGAGCGCGGCCTGCCTGCCGTCCGGGGACACCGCCAGGGAGTTGACCCGGCCGATCCGCCCGGCGGCCAGTCGGCGGCGCTCGGCGCCCTGGGCGTCGGGGGCGAACTCCAGGGCGTCCTCGCCCTCGGCGTCGGACACCCACAGCACGCCCTGGGTGCCGTCCTCGCCCGGCACCACCCGGGCCAGCCGCCCGCGCGCCCCCGGGGTCTCGTCCAGCACCCGGGCCGGGCCCTCGCGGTGGGTCAGCCAGTGCACGTCGCCGCGCACCACCACGGCGCCGGCCCGGCCGGTGCGGTCGGGGGCGGCGGACTCCAGCCAGTGCGCGGCGTGCACCGGGCGGGGGCGGCGGCCGCTGCGCGGGCCGGCCAGCCGGATGTCGAGGCGGCGGGGCGCGGCTCCCGCCAGGTCGTCCAGCAGCCAGACGTCGCCGGCCCGGTGGAACACCGCCCGGGTGCCGTCGGTGCCGGCGTTGCGGGCGTAGAAGCCGTCCGGGTCGGTGGTGTGGCGGCGCAGGTCGGAGCCGTCCGGGAGGCTGGAGTAGAGCTCGCCGACGCCCTCGTGGTCGGAGAGGAAGGCGATCCGCTCCCCCACCCACAGCGGCGAGTCGAGCTGGCCGTCCAACTCCTCGTGGACGCGGACGAATTCGTCCCGCCCGATCCACAACTTGCCCGCCCGGCCGCCCCGGTAGCGCTTCCACCAGGCCGGCTCGCGGTTGTTGACGGTGCCCAGCAGCACGCGGTCGCCGCCCGGCTCGAAGGCGAGCCCGCCGACCGGCCCGTACGGCAGCCGCACCGACTCGCCGCCGTCCAGCGGCACGGCGTGCGCCCAGCTGCGGCGCAGGGTCGCCTCACCGGCGGTGGTGAGGGCGATCGGGCGCCCGTCGGCCGTCCAGCCCCGCACCTCGGTCTGCTCGCTGCCCCAGTGGGTGAGCCGCCGGGACGGCCCGCCGTCCACCGGCACCACGTGCACCTCGGGCGCGCCGTCCCGGGTGGAGGTGAAGGCGATGTGCCGCCCGTCGGGGGCGAACCGGGGGTGCCGGACGGGCAGGTGATCGGCCGTCAGCCGCCAGGCCCGGCCACCGTCCAGCGGGGCCAGCCAGACGTCGTCCTCGGCGACGAAGGTGACCAGGTCACCGTGCAGATGGGGGTGGCGCAGGTAGGCGCCCGCAGAGGTGCTCAGGGGTTCCGTCACGCGGTCAGCGTAGGCACGCGCGCGCACGGCGCGGGCCGGTTCGGGCAGACTCCGACCGCACGGGCGGGCCGGCTACGACCAGCGGCCGGTGCGCCCCAGCAGCAGGGCGCCGGCGGCCACCCCGGCGGTGGAGGTGCGCAGCACCGAGGGGCCCAGCCGGTACGGCCCGGCGCCCGCCTCGGCGAACACGGCCAGCTCCTCCGGGGAGACCCCGCCCTCCGGGCCGACCACCAGCACCACGTCCCCGGCCGCGGGCAGCGCGGCCAGCGCCAGCGGCTCGGCGCCCTCCTCGTGCAGCACGGCGGCGAACGCGGCCTGGGCCAGCAGCGGCGCCAGCTGCCGGGTGGTCGCCGGCTCGCGCACCTCGGGGAAGCGCAGCCGGCGGGACTGCTTGCCGGCCTCCCGGGCGGTGGCCCGCCACTTGGCGAGCGCCTTGGCGCCCCGCTCGCCCTTCCACTGAGTGATGCAGCGCGAGGCGGCCCACGGGACGATCACGTCCACGCCGACCTCGGTCATGGTCTCCACCGCGAGCTCGCCGCGGTCGCCCTTGGGCAGCGCCTGGACGACGACGATCCGCGGCGCCGGCTCGGGCTCCCGGCGGACGGCGGCCACCGTGACGTCGATCGCGTCCTTGCCGAGCACCGCGGCGACCGTCCCGTCCACCCCGAGGCCCAGCCCGTCGGCGAGGGTCACCGCCTCGCCCGCCGCCAGCCGCTTCACCGCGGCCGCGTGCCGCCCCTCCGGCCCGTCGAGGCGCACCACGGAGCCGGGCGCGGCGGCGGCGATCCGCTCGGTCTCGACGACGAAGACGGGGGCGGTCATGCGGGGAACCTCCGGGGGGTGGGGCGGATCGGGAACGCGAAAGGGGCGCCGGGCAGAACCCGGCACCCCCGCGCGGACGGCCAGGGCCTGGCGGGCCCGGGCTAGGGCGTGTCTGACAATTCGCGGCGGATCAGCGCGCGGCGTTGGGCGCCCGGCTGGGCGTGCCGGCGAAGCGTCCTCGTACTGGGCCGTACTTGGACGTTTCGCCGGTGCGTCCAGGCGGGATGCCCGGCGTCGCGCGCCCGGCGGGAATTGCCAGACACGCCCTAGGGCCTAGCGGCCGTTGAACGCGTCCTTGAGGCGCGAGAACAGGCCCTGCTGGCCCGGCGCGAACTGGCCGGACGGCCGCTCCTCGCCGCGCAGCACCGCGAGCCGGCGCAGCAGCTCCTCCTGCTCGGGGTCGAGCTTGGTGGGCGTCTGCACCTCGACATGCACTATCAGGTCGCCTCGTCCGCCGCCGCGCAGGTGCGTGATGCCGCGGCCGTGCAGCGGGATCGACTGGCCGGACTGGGTGCCGGGCCGGATGTCGAGCTCCTCCAGCCCGTCCAGGGTCTGCAGCGGCACCTGGGTGCCGAGGGACGCGGCCGTCATCGGGATGGTGACGGTGCAGTGCAGATCGTCCCCGCGCCGCTGGAAGACGGTGTGGGTGGTCTCGGCGATCTCGACGTACAGGTCGCCGGCCGGGCCGCCGCCGGGGCCGACCTCGCCCTCGCCGGCCAGCTGGATCCGGGTGCCGTTGTCGACACCGGCCGGGATCTTGACGGTCAGGGTGCGCCGGGCGCGGACCCTGCCGTCGCCGGCGCACTCCGGGCACGGGGTCGGCACGACGGTGCCGAAGCCCTGGCACTGCGGGCAGGGCCGGGAGGTCATGACCTGGCCCAGGAACGACCGGGTGACCTGGGAGACCTCGCCCCTGCCGCGACACATGTCGCAGGTCTGCGCGGAGGTGCCGGGGGCCGCGCCCTCACCGCTGCACGTGGTGCAGGTGACGGCCGTGTCGACCTGGAGTTCCTTGGTGGTGCCGAAGGCGGCCTCCTCCAGGGTGATCTCCAGCCGGATCATGGCGTCCTGGCCGCGGCGGGTGCGCGAGCGCGGGCCGCGCTGGCCGGCCGCGGCGCCGAAGAAGGCGTCCATGATGTCGGAGAAGCCGAATCCGGCCGCCCCCGCGCCGAAGCCGCCCGCGCCCCCGCCGCCCGGCGAGAGCGGGTCACCGCCGAGGTCGTAGACCTGGCGCTTCTGCGGGTCGGAGAGCACCTCGTAAGCGGCGTTGATCTCCTTGAACCGCTCCTGCGTCTTCGGGTCCGGGTTGACGTCCGGGTGCAGTTCGCGTGCCAGGCGTCGGAAGGCCTTCTTGATCTCGTCCTGCCCCGCATCCCGTCGGACGCCGAGTACCGCGTAGTAGTCCGTGGCCACCAAATGCTCCGCTTGTTCCGCCTGTAGTAGTGCTGCGACTGGACACCGCCGTCAGAGGTTCCGACGGCGGCCTGTGCTACGACTCGGCCAGGATCTGGCCCACGTACCGCGCCACCGCACGCACCGCCCCCATTGTGCCCGGATAGTCCATCCGGGTCGGACCGATCACACCCAGTTTGGCCACGCTCTCGTCGCCCGAACCGTAACCGACCGACACCACCGAGGTGGAATTCAGCCCCTCGTAGGCGATCTCCCGCCCGATCCGGACCGTCATCGCGGCGTCCGCCGTCTCACCCAGGAGGCGGAGCAGGACGACCTGCTCCTCCAGGGCTTCCAGCACCGGCTGGATGGTCAGGGGGAAGTCGTGCCCGAAGCGGGTCAGGTTGGCCGTGCCGGCCAGCATGATCCGCTCCTCGTTCTGCTCGGCGAGCGCTTCGAACAGCGTCGCCAGGACCGTGCTGACGGTCGGGCGGTCCGGCGGCTCGAAACCCGCCGGGAGCTCCTCCAGGAACCCCGGCACGTCCGGCAGCCGCTGGCCGACGGCCCGCGCGTTGATCCGGGCCCGCAGGTCCGCCAGGACCGTCTCGCCGACCGGGCCCGGGCAGTCGACCATCCGCTGCTCGACCCGGCCGGTGTTGGTGATCAGGACCAGCATCACCTTGGTCGGGGCCAGCGCCACCAGCTCGATGTGCCGGACGGTGGACCGCGACAGCGAGGGGTACTGCACCACCGCGACCTGCCGGGTGAGCTGGGCGAGCAGCCGCACCGTCCGCATGACCACGTCGTCCAGGTCGACGGCGCCGTCCAGGAAGTGCCGGATCGCCCGGCGCTCGGGGGCGCTCATCGGCTTGACCTCGGCGAGCTTGTCGACGAACAGGCGGTACCCCTTGTCGGTGGGGATGCGCCCGGCACTGGTGTGCGGCTGGTGGATGTAGCCCTCCTCCTCCAGCGCCGCCATGTCGTTGCGCACGGTCGCCGGGGAGACTCCGAGGTTGTGCCGCTCCACCAGGGCCTTGGAGCCGACCGGCTCCTCGGTGCCCACGTAGTCCTGGACGATCGCGCGGAGCACGGCGAGCTTGCGGTCGTCCAGCTGGCGAACCTCACCGGCCATGGGGCACACACCTCCGTCTTCGCACGTTGTCCGTTCGTGTCACGCATGCTGCTGCCCGCTCCGGGAGGATCCCGGCTCCGGCACCCGCTTTGGCACTCTGAACCTGCGAGTGCCAAAACCGTACCTGCCAGTGTAAGGCCCGGGCCCAACGGCAGGAACGGCCCGGCCGGAGTGATCCTGCCCGCAGTTCCCGGCGCGGGGGTGGTGCCGCAGGGCCGTCCGGGTGGCAGCATCGAAGACGACGGCGAATGGAGGAGCAAGCAATGTCGAGCTCGGGCCAGCACACCCGTTTCGCGCCCGACCGCGGCCTGACCGGCCGCATGGTCGTGACGATGTTCGTGATCGGGCTGCTGTACGTCGGTTTCACCGGTCTGCTGATCGTGCTGCTGCGCGGCGCCTGGCCACTGATCGTCCTGATCTCCGGCGGGCTGTTCGTGGCCCAGTTCTGGTTCAGCGACAAGATCACCGAACGGGCGATGGGCGCCCACCAGGTGACCCCTGAGCAGTACCCGCAACTGCACGGCACCATCGACCGGCTCTGCGCGCTGGCCGACATGCCCAAACCCCGGGTGGCGGTCGCCGACAACGACATGCCGAACGCCTTCGCCACCGGCCGCAACCCGCAGAACGCCGTGGTGTGCGTCACCACCGGCCTGCTGCGCCGGCTGGAGCCCGAGGAACTGGAGGGCGTCCTCGCCCACGAGCTGTCCCACGTCGCCCACCGGGACGTCGCGGTGATGACCATCGCCGGCTTCCTCGGCGTCCTCGCCGGGGCCATGACCCGGATCGCCATGTACGGCGGGTTCATGGGCGGCAACCGCAACAACAACGACCAGAACGCGGCCATCGTCGCCCTGATCATCCCGCTGGTGTCGATGGTCGTCTACGCCATCAGCTTCCTGCTCACCCGGCTCCTGTCCCGCTACCGGGAACTCGCCGCCGACCGCGCCGCCGCCCAGCTCACCGGCCGGCCCAGCGCCCTCGCCTCCGCGCTCACCAAGGTCACCGGCCAGATCGCCGCCATCCCCAGCAAGGACCTGCGCCAGGCGCAGCCCTACAACGCCTTCTACTTCGCCCCCGCGCTGAGCGCCCGGGAGACCGCCTCGCAGCTGTTCTCCACCCACCCGACGCTGGAGAAGCGGCTCGCGGAGCTGGCGAAGATCTCCGAGCAGCTCGGCCGCTGAGGCCCCGGCCCCCTGCGGCCCTCCCGCCCCCCTCCTGGCTCCTCCCGACTCCCTCCCCCGAAAGGACCGCCGTGGGAATCCTGGACACCCTGTTCGGGCGCACCAAGCCCGTCAAGCCCGACCTCGACCAGCTGTTCGGCGTCCCGTCCGCCGCCCTCACCCTGGAGGCCGCGGCCGGGTTCACCCCCACCGGGCTCGGCTCGGTCTGCTTCGCCGCCGTCGAGGGCGCGGCCTTCGGCCAGGTCGAACAACAGGTGCGGGCGCTGCTCGACGCCGACACCGAGCGCGGCGGCGTCCCGGTCGAGGCCTCCAAGGACGGCTACGGCTACTCCTGGCTGCTCGCCCGGCACACCCCCGAGGAACTGCCGGACCTGGTCAACGACCTGCACGCGGTCAACAGCGAGCTGGAGGCGAACGGCTTCGGGCCGCAGCTGCTCTGCTCGCTGGTCGGCTTCCGCAACCCGGACGGGCAGTCGCTGGCCCTGGTCTACCTCTACAAGCGCGGCACCTTCTACCCCTTCGCCCCGATGCCCGGCGGCGGGGAGCGGCGCAACAGCCCGCTGGAGCTCCAGGTCAACGCGACGCTCGGGAACGACCTGCGGCTGGAGAAGGACCTCAGCCGCTGGTTCCCGGTCTGGGGCGCGCCGGGCCTCTGACGGTCCGTCCGTATAGTCGCTTTCATGCACAGCCGCCAGTACGGACCCGACCTGACCCCGCCGTGGAAGAAGCAGCAGCCCGCCCCGGAGGTGACCGCCGAACGGGACCTGGTGGTGGAGGAGGCCGCCACCGGCTTCTGCGGTGCGGTGGTGCGCTGCGAGAAGACCGCCGAGGGCTTCACCGTCACCCTGGAGGACCGCTTCGGCAAGCTCCGGGTGTTCCCGCTGGTGCCGCGCGGCTTCCTGCTGGAGGGCCGGACGGTCACCCTGGTGCGCCCGGCCGGCCCCGCCCCCTCCCGCACGCCGGCCCGCACCGCCTCCGGCTCGGTCGCCGTCCCCGGTGCCCGGGCCCGGGTCGCCCGCGAGTCGCGGATCTACGTCGAGGGCCGGCACGACGCCGAACTGGTCGAGCGGGTCTGGGGCGACGACCTGCGGATCGAGGGCGTGGTCGTCGAGTACCTGGAGGGCGTGGACGACCTGCCCGCGATCGTCGCCGACTTCGCCCCCTGCCCGGGCCGGCGCCTCGGCGTCCTGGTCGACCACCTGCTCCCCGGCACCAAGGAGCACCGCATCGCCGCCCAGGTCACCGGCGACGCCGTCCTGGTCGTCGGCCACCCGTACATCGACATCTGGCAGGCCGTGAAGCCCGCCTCCGTCGGCATCCCCGGCTGGCCCGCCGTCCCGCGCGGCGAGGAGTGGAAGGAGGGCGTCTGCCGCCGCCTCGGCTGGCCGGTGAACACCCCCGCCGCCTGGAAGCGGATCCTCTCCACAGTGGACAGCTACAAGGACCTGGAGCCGGAACTGCTGGGCAAGGTCGAAGAATTGATCGACTTCGTGACGATTCCGGAGTGACTGTCAGAGCGTTCCGAACTCACCTGTGTCCAGCGTCACGCCCAGGACGTCGACCCGGATGGGGTCGCCGAACTTGAAGGGCTGCCCGACCGCGTAGTCCGGGACGCCCGACGCGGTAGCGGTGTCGGGTTCGGTGAGCAGCAGACACTCGCCCTTGAAGGGGTCGACGATCAGATAGGCCTTGATCGTCCCGCCCGCGTACATCTCCCGCTTGACGTGGTAGTCGCGATAGACGCTGGTCTTCGACACCACCTCGACGACCATGGTCACCGCAGGCGCCGGGACCAACCGTCCGGGGGCTTCCACCGCGCCCCGCTCGATCACCACCAGATCGGGCTGCGGCTCGCTGGCCTCGTGCGCGAAGGCCAGGTCCTGGGTCTGCAACCGATGCCAGAGAGCCCGCGGGACCTGATCCACGATGCACTCGACGATGAGGTTGTGGACCAGGTCCGGCCCGGCCATCATCACGATTTCCCCCCTGATGAGCTCGGCCTTGACGCCTTCCGGCACCTCCAGGTTCTCGAAGATCCCGGTCATCCGATCATCGATGGCGGTCATCGCACGCTCCCTCCGACGGCTGACACCCACGCTAACGAATGTCAGTCCACCAGGTCACGTACGACCGCGTCGGCGAGCAGGCGGCCCTGGAGGGTGAGGACGGCGCGGCCCCCGGCGTACGGCTCGGCGGCGAGGAGGCCGTCGGCGAGGTGGCGGGCGGCGGCGTGGCGGCCGGTGTCGGTGAGGAGGGTGAGCGGGATGCCCTCGGCGAGGCGCAGTTCCAGCAGGATGCGCTCGACCCGGCGGTCCTCCTCGGCGAGCACCTCGCGGCCCAGGGCGGGGGTGCGGCCCTCGGCGAGGGCCTGGGCGTAGGCGGCGGGGTGCTTGGCGTTCCACCAGCGGACGCCGCCGACGTGGCTGTGCGCGCCCGGGCCGGCGCCCCACCAGTCGGCGCCGGTCCAGTACAGCTCGTTGTGGCGGCAGCGGCCCTCGGGGGTGGTGGCCCAGTTGGAGACCTCGTACCAGGTGTAGCCGGCGGCGCTGAGCGCCTGTTCGGCGATGAGGTAGCGGTCGGCGTGCACGTCGTCGTCGATCATCGGCAGTTCGCCGCGCTTGACCCGGGCGGCGAGCTTGGTGCCGTCCTCGACGATCAGGGAGTACGCGGAGACGTGGTCGGGCCCGGCGCCGATGGCGGCGTCCAGGGAGGCGCGCCAGTCGTCGTCGGACTCGCCGGGGGTGCCGTAGATGAGGTCCAGGTTGACGTGGTCGAAGCCGGCGGCGCGGGCCTCGGCGACGCAGGCCTCGGGGCGGCCGGGGGTGTGGTGGCGGTCGAGCAGCTTCAGGACGTGCGGGCGGGCGCTCTGCATGCCGAAGGAGACCCGGTTGTAGCCGCCCTCGCGCAGTTCGGCCAGGTAGGCCGGGTCGACGGACTCCGGGTTGGCCTCGGTGGTGACCTCGGCGCCGTCGGCGAGCCCGAACTCCTCGCGCAGCGCGGCGAGCATCTTCACCAGGTCGCGGGCGGGCAGCAGGGTGGGGGTGCCGCCGCCGAGGAAGACGGTCTGCACCGGCAGGTCGACCGGGCCGAGGACCTGGCGGGCCAGCCTGATCTCGGCGACCACGTTGTCCGCGTAGGTCTCCTGGGAGGCGACCGCCCCGGAGGAGCGCAGCTCGGTGGCGGTGTAGGTGTTGAAGTCGCAGTAGCCGCAGCGGCTGGCGCAGTAGGGCACGTGCAGGTAGAAGCCGAACGGCCGCTGCCCGAGACCGGTGCGGGCGGATGCGGGCAGGGAACCGTCGGACGGCACCGGTTCGCCGTCGGGGAGTGCGGAGGGCATGACCCCATTGTCCCGTACGGCTCACCCGAACCGGTGAGCCGCACGGGGGCGGGGCCGATCAGGCCTCGTTGGCGCCTGCGTACATCGCGGTGACGGCGTCCGCGTAGGTCCGCTCGACCACCGGGCGCTTGATCTTCAGGCTCGGGGTGAGCTCGCCGTGCTCGATGTCGAGATCGCGCGGCAGCAGGTGGAACTTCTTGATCGTCTGCCAGCGCTGGAGGTCGGCGTTGAGCCGCTTGACGAAGCCCTCGATCAGCTGGTGCACCTGCGGGTCGGCCGTCACCTCGGCGTAGGACTTGCCCTTCAGCCCGTGCTCGGCGGCCCACGGCATGATGACCGCCTCGTCCAGGCCGATCAGCGCGGTGCAGAAGTTGCGGCCGTTGCCGATCACGAGGATGTTGCTGACGAACGGGCAGACCGCCTTGAACCTGCCCTCGACCTCGCTGGGCGCGACGTACTTGCCGCCGGAGGTCTTGAACAGGTCCTTCTTGCGGTCGGTTATCCGCAGGAAGCCGTCGGGGCCGAGCTCGCCGATGTCCTCGGTGTGGAACCAGCCGTCGGCCTCCAGCACCTCGGCGGTCTTCTCGGGCAGGTCGTGGTAGCCGCGCATGACGCCGGGGCCGCGCAGCAGGATCTCGCCGTCCTCGGCGATCCGGACCTCGGTGCCGGGCAGCGGGCGGCCCACGGTGCCGATCCGGATGTCCTCCTCACGGTTGACGCAGGAGCCGGCGCTGGTCTCGCTGAGGCCGTAGCCCTCCAGGATCGGCACGCCGGCGCCGAGGAAGAAGTAGCCGATCTCGGGCGCGAGCGCGGCGCTGCCGGAGACGGCGCCGCGCAGCCGGCCGCCGAAGGCCGCGCGGATCTTGGCGTAGACCAGCTTGTCGGCCAGGCCGTGCTGGAGCCTGAGGCCCAGCGGGGCGGTGCCGGCACCGGTGGCGATCCGGCTCTCCTGGACGGCGCGGGCGTGCTCGCGGGCGACCTTGGCGGCCCACCGGAAGATCTTGTACTTGGCGCCGCCCTCGGCCCGGGCCCGGCCGGCGATGCCGTTGTAGACCTTCTCGAAGATGCGCGGCGCAGAGGCCATCACGGTCGGCCGGATGACCGGCAGGTTGTGGATGATCCGGTCGACCCGGCCGTCCACGGCCATCACGTGGCCGGTGGCGATCTGGCCGGAGATCAGCGTCTTGCCGAACACGTGCGACAGCGGCAGCCACATGAACTGGACGTCGTCGGAGCGCAGCAGCCCGCTGGCCTCCTGGGCCCGGGCCTCGTACGCCCAGCAGTCGTGCACCAGGCGCACGCCCTTGGGGCGGCCGGTGGTGCCGGAGGTGTAGATGAGGGTGGCCAGCTGCTCCTTGTCGAGCGCGGCGACGGTCTTCTCGACCGCGTCCGGGTGCTGCTCCAGGTACTCGGCGCCGCGCTGCTCCAGCTCGGCGAGGGTGAGCACGGTGAGGGCGTTCAGACCCTCGGCCTCGGGGGTACTGGCCTCTGGGGCGCCCGCCTCGGCGGCGTCACTCCCGGGGGCGTCAGTCCCGGGGGCGTCAGTCCCGGGGGCGTCAGTCCCGGGGGCGTCGGCCTCGGCGGCGTCGAAGAGGATGACGGTCCGCAGCTCGGGCAGCTGTCCGAGCTGGTCGACGGCCTTGGCGAGTTGGGCGGAGTTCTCCGCGAACAGCGCCCTGGAACCGGAGTTGGAGAGGATGAACGCGGTCTCGTCGGCGTTGGTGCTGGGATAGACGGTCGTGGTGGCGGCACCCGCGCACATGTTCCCGAGGTCGGCGATGATCCATTCGAGCCGGGTGGAGGAGGCGAGCGCCACCCGGTCCTCCGGCCGGATGCCGAGCGCCATCAGCCCGGCGGCCACCGCCTTGACCCGGGCCGCGGTCTGCGCCCAGGTCAGCGAGCGCCACTGCTCGGCGCCGGGGGCGCTGTCCGCGGCGTGCTCGTCGACCGGGGCCGGGTAGCGGTAGGCCTCGGCGTTCGGGGTGGCGGCGACCCGCTCCAGGAAGAGGTGGGCGACGGAGGCGGGACGCCCGGCGACCAAGTCGGCACTGCCGGAGTCGATCAGGGACTGCGCGGAACTCAACGAGGACCTCCGGGGGCGGGTGGCCGTCTGAGGGATGGTTTCGGCGCCCGTGGGGGGCGGTCGCCGGGCCCCCGGTCAACCCTGGCGATACCGGCGAGTAACAAGGGGGCAATCAGCAGCCTAGGGGGAAACCGGTCATTCCGTAAGAGGGCGGGGCCCGGCCGGCACACCGCCGCGCCACCGGTGCCCGACGACGACTCCGCCCCGCGCCCCGGTGAACCCCTGCAACCGGGCCCGCCGTACGGTTCGGCAAAGGACTGGGCAAACCTGCGATCCACAACTCGTGAATCTCCTGTACGAGTCCACCAAAGAACGAGAATCGGGATGCGAATCCACCCGTCGACGACAAGAGTGTGCCAGTGCTGATCAGACTTCTCAGGGCGTACCTGCGCCCGTACTCCCGACCGATCGCGCTGCTCGTGGGGCTCCAACTGGTGTCCACCCTGGCGGCGCTCTACCTGCCGACGCTCAACGCCGACATCATCGACGACGGCGTGGTCAAGGGCGACACCGGCTACATCCTGCAAGTGGGCGGGGTGATGATCGGCATCACCCTGGTCCAGGCGCTCTGCTCGATCGGCGCCGTCTACTACGGATCCCGCACCGCCATGGCCTTCGGCCGGGACGTCCGCGCCGCCGTCTTCGACCGGGTGCAGAGCTTCTCCGCCCGCGAGGTCGGCCAGTTCGGCGCCCCCTCGCTGATCACCCGCACCACCAACGACGTCCAACAGGTCCAGATGCTGGCCCTGATGAGCTTCACGCTCATGGTGGCCGCCCCGATCATGTGCGTCGGCGGCATCATCATGGCCCTCAACCAGGACGTGCCGCTGTCCGGCCTGCTGCTCGCGGTCATCCCGCTGCTCGGCGCCGTCGTCCTCCTCCTGGTCCGCTCACTGCGCCCCAAGTTCCGCAGCATGCAGACCCGGATCGACACCGTGAACCGGGTCCTGCGCGAGCAGATCACCGGCATCCGGGTCATCCGCGCCTTCGTCAAGGACGACCACGAGCAGGCCCGCTTCGCCAAGGCCAACGGGGACCTCACCGACACCGCCCTCCAGGTCGGCCGGCTGATGTCGTTCATGTTCCCGGCCGTGATGCTGGTCGTGAACGTCTCCAGCGTCGCCGTGCTCTGGTTCGGCGCCCACCGGATCGACAACGGCGGCATGCAGATCGGCGCGCTCACCGCCTTCCTCTCCTACCTGATGCAGATCCTGATGAGCGTCATGATGGCCACCTTCATGTTCATGATGGTGCCGCGCGCCGAGGTCTGCGCCGAGCGCATCGAGGAGGTCCTCGGCACCTCCTCCAGCGTCGTCCCGCCCGCCGCGCCGATCACCGAGGTGCTGCGCCGCGGCAACCTGGAACTGCGCGACGTCGACTTCCGCTACCCCGGCGCCGAGGCCTCGGTGCTGCGCGGCATCGCCATCACCGCCCGCCCCGGCGAGACCACCGCCGTCATCGGATCCACCGGCAGCGGCAAGTCCACCCTGCTCGGACTCGTACCCCGACTGTTCGACGCCACCTCCGGCCAGGTCCTGCTCGACGGCGTCGACGTGCGCGAACTCGCCCCCGAGACGATCGCCGAGAGCGTCGGCCTCGTCCCGCAGAAGCCCTACCTGTTCTCCGGCACCGTCGCCAGCAACCTCCGCTACGGCCGGCCCGACGCCACCGACGAGGAACTCTGGCACGCCCTGGAGATCGCCCAGGCCAAGGACTTCGTCGAGGAACTGGCCGAAGGCCTGGACGCCCCGATCGCCCAGGGCGGCGGCAACGTCTCCGGCGGCCAGCGCCAACGCCTGGCCATCGCCCGGGCCCTGGTCCGCCAGCCCGACGTCTACCTGTTCGACGACTCCTTCTCCGCGCTCGACTACGCCACCGACGCCAGGCTGCGCAAGGCCCTCGCCCGCGAGACCTCCGACGCCACCGTGCTGATCGTCGCCCAGCGCGTCTCCACCATCCGCGACGCCGACCGGATCATCGTCCTCGACGAAGGCGCGGTCGTCGGCACCGGCACCCACCACGAACTGATGGCCGACAACCCGACGTACCGGGAGATCGTGCTCTCCCAGCTCACCGAGCAGGAGGCGGCGTGACCACCCCCGGCAAGCCCGACGCGGACACCAGGACCGCGGACACCGCGACAGCGGACCCCGAGGCCGCGGACACCAGAACCGCGGACCCCGAGACCACGGACACCACACAGCCCGACCCGGACACCAAGGCCGCGGACCCCGCCGACGAACTGCCCAGCGACTCGCAGGCCGCCGCCGCCCGCCGCGGCCCCGCCGGACCGGGCCGCTTCATGGGCGGCCAGGGCACCGAGAAGTCCATGGACTTCAAGGGCTCCGGCAAGCGGCTGCTCGCCCTGCTGCGCCCCGAACGCAACCTGATCTCCGGCGTGCTGGCCCTCGGCGTGCTCAGCATCGGCTGCGCCGTCACCGGCCCCAAGGTCCTCGGCAACGCCACCGACCTGATCTTCGCCGGCGTCGTCGGCGCCCGCTTCGAACCCGGCACCTCCAAGGCGCAGATCGTCGAGGGGCTGCGCGCCCACGGCGAGGGCGGCGTCGCCGGCCTGCTCTCCTCGGTGGACTTCACCCCCGGCCAGGGCATGGACTTCGGGGCCATCGGCACCGTCCTGCTCTGGGTGCTGGTCATCTACCTCGCCTCCGCCCTGTTCGGCATCGTCCAGGGCCGGCTGGCCACCACGGCGATCCAGCGGGCCGGCTACCGGCTGCGCCAGGACGTCGAGGCCAAAATCGCCCGACTGCCGCTCAGCTACTTCGACAAGCAGCCGCGCGGCGAGGTGCTCAGCCGGGTCACCAACGACATCGACAACATCAGCCAGTCCATGCAGCAGACCATGGGACAGGTCGTCAACTCGCTGCTCACCGTGGTCGGCGTACTGGCCATGATGTTCTGGATCTCCCCGCTGCTGGCGACGATCGCCCTGGTCTCGGTGCCGCTGTCGGTGGCCGTCGCCGCCAAGGTCGGCAAGCGGGCGCAGCCCCAGTTCGTCCAGCAGTGGAAGTCCACCGGCCAACTCAACGCGCACATCGAGGAGATGTACACCGGCCACACCCTGGTCAAGGTGTTCGGCCGCCAGCGCGAGTCCGCCGAGACCTTCCGCGAGCACAACGAGGCGCTGTACACCTCCAGCTTCCGGGCGCAGTTCATCTCCGGGATCATCCAGCCCGCGATGATGCTGATCGGCAACCTGCAGTACGTGCTGGTCGCGGTCGTCGGCGGCCTGCGGGTGGCCAGCGGCGCGCTGTCCATCGGCGACGTACAGGCGTTCATCCAGTACTCGCGGCAGTTCAGCCAGCCACTCACCCAGGTCGCCAGCATGGCCAACCTGGTGCAGTCCGGGGTCGCCTCCGCCGAGCGCGTCTTCGAGCTGCTGGACGCCCCCGAGCAGACCCCCGAACCGGCCGTGTCCGAGCGGCCCGACACCATCCACGGCCGGGTCGCCTTCCAGGACGTGTCCTTCCGCTACGACCCCGAGAAGCCGCTCATCGAGGACCTCTCGCTCAAGGTCGAACCCGGCCAGACCGTCGCCATCGTCGGCCCCACCGGCGCCGGCAAGACCACCCTGGTCAACCTCCTGATGCGGTTCTACGAGGTCAGCTCCGGACGCATCACCCTCGACGGGGTCGACGTCTCCGCGATGTCCCGCGAGGACCTGCGCTCCGGCATCGGCATGGTGCTCCAGGACACCTGGCTGTTCGGCGGCACCATCGCCGACAACATCGCCTACGGCGCCCAGGGAGCCACCCGCGAGCAGGTCGTCGAGGCCGCCAAGGCCGCCCACGTCGACCGCTTCGTGCGCACCCTGCCGGACGGCTACGACACCGTCATCGACGACGACGGCGCCGGGGTCAGCGCGGGCGAGAAGCAGCTGATCACCATCGCCCGGGCGTTCCTCGCCCAGCCGTCGATCCTCGTCCTGGACGAGGCGACCAGCTCCGTCGACACCCGCACCGAGGTGCTGATCCAGCGGGCCATGGCCCGGCTGCGCACCGGCCGCACCAGCTTCGTGATCGCGCACCGGCTCTCCACCATCCGGGACGCCGACGTGATCCTGGTGATGGAGAACGGCTCGATCGTCGAACAGGGCTCGCACGACGAGCTGATCGCCGCGCACGGCGCCTACGCGCGGCTGTACCAGGCGCAGTTCGCGGAGGCCGTGGCCGAGGTGGACTGACCGCCGCACACCGCCGGCGCCGAGCCGGGGCGGGCCCGAACCGCCCCGGCTCCTCGTCCGCGGCGCGCTGCGGCGGGGGAAGCTGCGGCGGGGGAAGCTGCGGCGGTCCGCTCCGGCGGGGAAACTGCGGCGGGGGAAGCTGCGGCGGTCCGCTCCGGCGGGGAAACTGCGGCGGCCCGCTCCGGCGGAGAGAACGAGGAGGGGCCCGGGCGGTTGTCCGCCCGGGCCCCTCTCACGCGCCTGTGGTTACTTCTTTTCCTTCGGCGCCTCGGCGTCGGTGGACAGCGCGGCGATGAAGGCCTCCTGCGGGACCTCCACGCGGCCGACCATCTTCATCCGCTTCTTGCCTTCCTTCTGCTTCTCCAGCAGCTTGCGCTTGCGCGAGATGTCACCGCCGTAGCACTTGGCGAGGACGTCCTTGCGGATCGCGCGGACCGTCTCACGGGCGATCACCCGGGAGCCGATGGCCGCCTGGATCGGCACCTCGAACTGCTGGCGCGGGATCAGCTTCTGCAGCTTGCCCGCCATCATCACGCCGTAGCCGTAGGCCTTGTCCTTGTGCACGATCGCGGAGAAGGCGTCCACCGCGTCGCCGTGCAGCAGGATGTCGACCTTCACCAGCTGGGCGGACTGCTCGCCGATGGGCTCGTAGTCGAGCGAGGCGTAGCCGCGGGTCTTGGACTTCAGCTGGTCGAAGAAGTCGAAGACGATCTCGGCGAGCGGCAGGGTGTAGCGCAGCTCGACCCGGTCCTCGGACAGGTAGTCCATGCCTTGCAGGTTGCCGCGGCGGGACTGGCAGAGCTCCATGATCGCGCCGACGAACTCGTTGGGCGCCAGGATGGTGCCGCGCACGACCGGCTCGTACACCTCGGCAAGCTTGCCGGTCGGGAACTCGCTCGGGTTGGTGACGATGTGCTCGGTGCCGTCCTCCATGACCACCCGGTAGACCACGTTCGGGGCGGTGGAGATCAGGTCGAGGTTGAACTCGCGCTCCAGGCGCTCCCGGATGATCTCCAGGTGCAGCAGGCCGAGGAAGCCGCAGCGGTAGCCGAAGCCGAGCGCGACCGACGTCTCCGGCTCGTACACCAGCGCGGCGTCGTTCAGCCGCAGCTTGTCCAAGGCGTCGCGCAGCAGCGGGTAGTCCGAGCCGTCCAGCGGGTACAGGCCGGAGAACACCATCGGGCGCGGCTCCTTGTAGCCGCCCAGCGCCTCGGTCGCACCCTTGTGCATCGAGGTGATGGTGTCACCCACCTTGGACTGCCGGACGTCCTTCACGCCGGTGATGATGTAGCCCACCTCGCCGACGCCCAGGCCGTCGGCGACCTTCGGCTCGGGCGAGATGACGCCGATCTCCAGCAGCTCGTGGGTGGCGCCGGTGGACATCATCGCGATCCGCTCGCGCTTGGTGAGCTGCCCGTCCACGACACGCACGTAGGTGACCACGCCGCGGTAGGAGTCGTACACCGAGTCGAAGATCATCGCGCGGGCCGGGGCGTCCTTGACGCCGACCGGGGCCGGGATGGTGTTGACGATGTGGTCCAGCAGGTCCTCGACGCCGAGGCCGGTCTTGGCGCTGACCTGCAGCACGTCCGAGGGGTCGCAGCCGATGATGTGCGCGATCTCCGCCGCGTACTTCTCCGGCTGGGCGGCCGGCAGGTCGATCTTGTTCAGCACCGGGACGATCGTGAGGTCGTTCTCCAGCGCCAGGTACAGGTTGGCGAGGGTCTGCGCCTCGATGCCCTGGGCCGCGTCGACCACCAGGATGGTGCCCTCGCAGGCCGCGAGGGAGCGGGACACCTCGTACGTGAAGTCCACGTGGCCGGGGGTGTCGATCATGTTGAGGATGTGCGTCGTCCCGGCATTCGGACCGGTCTTCGGCGCCCACGGGAGGCGGACCGCCTGCGACTTGATGGTGATGCCGCGCTCGCGCTCGATGTCCATGCGGTCGAGGTACTGGGCGCGCATCTGCCGCGGGTCGACGACGCCGGTGATCTGCAGCATCCGGTCTGCGAGCGTCGACTTGCCGTGGTCGATGTGGGCGATGATGCAGAAGTTGCGGATCAGCGCCGGGTCGGTACGGCTGGGCTCTGGCACATTGCTGGGGGTCGCGGGCACCTTGGTCCGATTCTCCGTTGGTCCGGGGCCGGGGGTGTCCTGGTCATCGCTGACCGGTTTTCCCGGGGACCGGACAGTCTCGTCCGATCGAAATAGTTCCTCCCATCTTCCCACGACCACGGCGCGGACCGCCGTTCGGTCCGCCCGGACCTTCTCCGGGCCCGCGCCAGGCGGCAGGATGACACCCCGTGATCCTCGAAAGCGCCCTGCTCGACGTCCTGCCCGGCCAGGAGGACGAGTTCCTCGCCGCCTTCGCCGAGGCCCGGCCCCTGCTCGACGTCCTGCCCGGCCAGGAGGACGAGTTCCTCGCCGCCTTCGCCGAGGCCCGGCCCCTGATCGCCGTCCAACAGGGCTTCCGCTCCCTGCACCTGCGGCGCTGCCTCGACGAAGGACGCGGCTCGCGATTCCTCCTCCAGGTGGAATGGGAGACGCTCGCGGACCACACCGAGGGCTTCCGCCGCTCAGCCGAGTACCAGCAGTGGCGGGAACTGCTGCACCGCTTCTACCGGCCGTTCCCGGAGGTCGAGCACTACGGGGAGCCGGTGCTCAGCGCGTAGCCGACCCACTACTGCGCAGGCGACCCGCCGTGGGGCCGGGCTCCCGGTTTGGGGCGGGTGGCGGGCCCCTGGTAGCGTGGGCTGCTGCACCTGGCCCCGGCATGCCCTCTCAGCTGCCCGGCGGCCGCGCGGTGCAGCCCGTTCAATCCTTTTAGACAAGACTGAGGCTCCTTCGTGGCGAACATCAAGTCCCAGATCAAGCGCAACAAGACCAACGAGAAGGCGCGCCTGCGCAACAAGGCCGTCAAGTCCTCGCTGAAGACCGCCCTGCGCAAGGCCCGTGAGGCCGCTGCCGCCGGCGAGACCGAGAAGGCCACCGTGCTGGCCCGCGCCGCCTCCAAGGCGCTGGACAAGGCCGTGAGCAAGGGCGTCATCCACGCCAACCAGGCCGCCAACAAGAAGTCGGCCATCACCAAGCGCGTCAACACGGCCGCCCAGGCCTGACGCCCCGGGGGCCTCGGCCCCCACCGCCTCGGGACGGACCCGGCCCTCTACCCGGACCCCTGAGGCGCGTGAGACTCGCACCGCACGCGGCCTGCGTTCGCCACGCGGGTGCGGTGTACGAAGTAGTACGACAGGCGCCGTAGTCGGCCTCTCTCCAGAGGCCCACTGCGGCGCCTGTCGCGTTCCGCGGCCCGACCGCTGTCGTCGGTCACGCGTGTCCGGGGCTCGGGGGTTCCGGGGTTCTGGGGTTCCGGGGCTCCGGCGGCGCCGCGGGCCGGCGCCTGGGGGACCGTCCGCTCGATGGGCACGTAGGCGGTGGCACGTAGGCGGTGGCAGGTGGGTCGGCAGGTAGCCGGGTAGCCGGGTCCGGCTCGTCCCGGGTCCGGTCCGGTAGCCGCGCCGCCGTCAGTACGCCGGGCGGGACCCGGCCCGGGCCGCCCGGGCGACGGCCACCACCGCGCGCTCCAGCGCGAAGGCCGGATCGTCCGAGCCGCCCTTGACGGCGGCGTCGGCCTGGGCGATCGCGGTCAGCGCGGTGGCCACCCCGTCGCCCGTCCAGCCGCGCATCTGCTGGCGCACCCGATCGACCTTCCACGGCGGCATGCCCAACTCGCGGGCCAGGTCCGCCGGACGCATGTTCCGCCCGGTGGTCGCCAGCCGCCCGATGCTGCGCACGCCGGAGGCCAGTGCGTAGGTGATGCCGGTCGGCGGCTGGCCCACCGCCAGCGCCCAGCGCAGCCGCTCCAGCGCCTCCGCGGCCCGGCCGGTGACCGCCAGATCGGCCACCTCGAAGCCCGTCGCCTCGGCCCGGCCGCTGTAGTAGCGGGCCACCACCGTCTCGTCGATCGCGCCCTCGACGTCCGAGGTCAGCTGGCTGCACGCGGCCGCCAGCTCGCGCAGGTCGCTGCCGAGCGAGTCCAGCAGGGCCTGGCAGGCCTCCGGTGTGGCCGAGCGGCCCAGCGTACGGAACTCGCCCCGGACGAAGGCCAGCCGCTCGCTCGCCTTGGTCAGCTTCGCGCACGCCACCTCGCGACCGCCCGCCTTGCGCCCGGCGTCCAGCAGGCCCTTGCCCTTGGCCCCGCCCGCGTGCGCCAGCACCATGATCACTTCTTCGGCCGGCGCCTCGATATACGCCTTGACCTCCTTCACCGAGTCGGCGGAGAGGTCCTGCGCGGCCCGCACCACGATCACCTTGCGCTCGGCGAACAGCGACGGCGTGGTCAGCTCGGCCAGGCTGCCCGGCTGCAGGCTGCCGGGCGGCAGATCCCGCACGTCGGTGTCCGGGTCCGCCGCCTTCGCCGCCGCCACCACCTGGGCGACCGCGCGGTCCAGCAGCAGCTCCTCCTGGCCGACCGCGAGGGTCAGCGGGGCGAGCAGGTCGTCGGGTGCACTCTTCCTGGCCATCGCCTACCAGCATCCCACGGGGCGCGGACACTCCCGCCCGGGGCGACCCCCGCCCCCGGTCCCGCCCGGTCCCGCCTCTCCGGCCCGACCTGCCCGACCCGGCCCGCCCGACCCGACCTGCCCGACCGCGCCGATCACCCGACCTGGAGAATGGTCCGGTGACCGAGAACCACACCACCGACCTGCCGGACGTCAACGACCCGCACGCCCGGCAACTGCTCGTCCTGCCCGACCGCGACGCCGCCGAGGACGCCTCCGAGGAGCTCAGCGCCGCCCACCCCGACCTCGGCGAGCTCGACCTCGTCCGGGACGCCCTGGCCGGCGAGGACGACGCCGAGGACGCCCAGTGGCTGGTCGTCGTCGAGCCCCCGGAGGACGGCTGGACCCCGGCCCTGCTGCGCGCCCTCGACGCCATCGCCGTCGAGCACGAGGGCTGGCGCGAGGAAGGCTGACCCGGCCGGCCGGGCCCGGCCCGGAGTCTTCGAGAGGGACGGGCGAGGGGGGACGGGCCCCGGACGCGGCGCTGCGCCCGTTCCGGGCCGAGGAGCACGAGGCCACCGGGTCCGGCCACCGCGGCGTCAACCCTCGATGAGCCACACCCCTGTCGAGTGATTCACCGTCACTTCCGCGCCTCCTCACCCCAAGTGCGTGCCATTCTGCGAACGTTGCTTCGGCCACGAATCTTCGCGCATCCGAGCCGGCTGCCCGCAGGGGCCCAGCGACTCGGTCCACGCCACCCAAGGAGTGCAGATGTCGGTATCCCGCGCCCTCTCCCGGACCCGGTCCCGCGTTCTGGCCGTGCTGAGCGCCGCCGCAGTCGCGAGCGGGCTGGCGGTCGCCGTTCCGGCGACGCCCGCCTCCGCCGACGGGTTCGTGGTCAGCGAGGCCCAGTTCAACCAGATGTTCCCGAACCGGAACTCCTTCTACACGTACGACGGCCTGGTCAATGCGCTGAGCGCCTACCCCGGGTTCGCCACCACCGGCGACGACGCGACGCGCAAGCGGGAGGCGGCCGCCTTCCTCGCCAACGTCAGCCACGAGACCGGCGGCCTGCGGTACGTCGTCGAGCAGAACACCGCCAACTACAGCCACTACTGCGACGCCTCGCAGTCCTACGGCTGTCCGGCCGGCCAGAGCGCCTACTACGGGCGCGGCCCGCTCCAGATCAGCTGGAACTTCAACTACAAGGCGGCGGGCGACGCCCTGCACATCGACCTGCTGGACGACCCGTACCAGGTGGAACGGGACTCCGCCGTCTCCTGGAAGACCGGCCTCTGGTTCTGGGACACCCAGAGCGGCGCCGGGACGATGACCGCGCACGACGCCATCGTCAACGGCAGGGGCTTCGGCGAGACCATCCGCAGCATCAACGGCGCCCTCGAATGCGACGGCAAGAACCCGGACGAGCGCAACGACCGCATCAACCTCTTCCAGAACTTCGTCGGCATCCTCGGCACCGACGTCGGCGGCGGCAACATCTCCTGCTGACCCGACCGGCCCTGCCGACAGCTCGCGCTTGATGGTCGAGTGCGACGCGCCATCGCAGGTGCCCGTACTTCGGCGCGCTCCGGGCGGGGGGCGGGGCCGCCCCCCCAAGGTATAACGGGCCCCCCCCCCCCCCCCCCCCCCCACCCCCCGCCCCCCCCCC